>DATELS010000025.1:0-2086 GCA_035276365.1 Thermoanaerobaculia bacterium | reverse complement strand
CTACCTTGCTCCTATGCTCCAACTCGCGCTGTGGCTCGCGCTGCTCATGACTCCCGCGCCGCCGCGTCCCGATTTTGCGCGCGATGTCCGTCCGATCCTCGAGCACCGCTGCCAGCCGTGTCACTTCGCGGGCGGGAAGATGTACGCGCATCTCCCCTTCGACCGCGCCGAGACGATCGACAAGCTCGGGACGAAGCTCTTCACGCGCATCAAGCGCGAGGACGAGCAGCGCGTAATTCGCGCGTACCTCGCGCGATAGCTAGAATCGGCGCTGCATGCGTCGCGTCGTCGTTGCTCTCTTCCTCCTCTGCGCGCTCGCGTGTCAGCGCGAGACTCCGGCGCCGCCTCCGCCGCACAAGCCGGTCTCGAACGGGCCGCAGGACGGCGGCCGCATCGTGCGGCGCGTCCTCACCAACGTCGATACGCTGAACTACGTCCTGCAGACGCTCGAGGAAGAGCGGCAGGTGCTGGCCTATCTCTACGATCCGCTGATCGATCTCGATCAGAACCTCAATCCCATCCCCGGCACGGCCGCGAAGTGGGAAGTACTCGACGGCGGGAAGACGTACGTCCTCCATCTCGATCCGCGCGCGACGTTCAGCGACGGGACGCCGGTGCTCGCGAGCGACGTCGTCTTCACGCTGAACAAGATCCTCGATGAGGAGTCGGTGCAGTTCTCGTCGTGGTTCGAGAATCTCGATCGCGCGAAGACGGCGGCGGTCGACGCGCGCTCGGTGCGCGTCGCCTTCACCACTCCCCGCGTCGGCCAACTCCTCTCCTTCAACCTCGGCATCCTCCCCGAGCACGTTTACGGCAAGGGCGACTTCAAGAAGAACACGAAAGTCGTCGGCAACGGTCCGTACCTTTTGAAGCGCCGCGATCGCCGCGGCATCCTGCTCGAACGGCGCGAGGACTACTGGCGCGAGAAGCCGCACGTACAGTCGGTGCTCTTCCGCCCGATCGCGGACGACACGGTCGCGCTGAACGCGATGAAGCGCGGCGAAGTCGACGTCGCGTACGTCAGTAACGATCAGTGGTTCAAGATCAAAGACGATCCGGCCATTCAATCGAAGTTCGACTTCCGCACCGCGTGGCTGAACTCGTACAACTGCATCCTCTGGAATCTCTCCGATCCGCTCTTCGCGGACGCGCGCGTGCGCCGCGCGCTGGCGATGGCGTTCGACCGCCAGAAGGTGATCGACAATCTCTTCCACGGTCAGGCGCGTCCGGTGACCGGACCCTTCACGCCCGACTCGTGGGCGAACGACCCGCGCGTGTTGCCGATCGACTACAACCCGCAGGGCGCGACGGCGATGCTCGCCACCGCGGGCTGGACGGACTCCGATCACGACGGCGCGCTCGATCGCGCGGGACAGAAGTTCGCGTTCACGCTGCTCATCCCGACCGGCAGCAAGTCGACGAGCGATCAGGCGCAGGTGTACCAGGAGTCGCTGCGCGCGATCGGCATCGCGATGGAGATCCGCGCGCTCGACTCGTCGGCGTATTTCGAGCAGATGTCGAAGCGCAACTTTCAGGCGGCGTTCACGGCGTGGGTGAACGAGCCCGATCCCGATCCATACGGCCTGCTGCACTCGTCGCAGATTCCGCCGAACGGCTTCAACGTCGTCGGCTACGCGAATGCGGAGGCAGACTCGCTCATGGATCGCGCGCGCATGGAGTTCGACGCCGCGCGCCGCGCCGATCTGTACCACGAGCTGCACCAGATCCTCGCGCGCGATCAGCCGTACCTGTTCATGGTGCAGGTGGGCACGAAGTGGGCGGTGAGCCGGCGCGTGCAGAACGCGAAGGAAGCGGCGGGCGTCGGGCTCTTCCTATGGCGTCCCGGCCCGTACGCGTGGTGGGTCCGCGAGTAGCGCCGCTATACTCGCGCACCGCATGCGACTCCTCCTTTTGTCGAGCTCCGTCGTCCACGGCCACGGCTTTCTCGATCACTCGGAACGCGACATCCGCGCGCACTTCGAAGGCGCACGCAAGCTGGCGTTCGTGCCGTTCGCGCAGGCGGACGTCGAGGGCTACACGGCGCGCGTGCGCGAGCGTCTCGCGCCGCTCGAGGTGACGATGGTGA
>DATELS010000024.1:0-5259 GCA_035276365.1 Thermoanaerobaculia bacterium | reverse complement strand
ACCGACGATCGCACGGTGAATCAAGTGCGCGAGATCGCGGAGAAGATGGGCAAGACGCCCATCGTCGTCCGCGACAGCCCCGGCTTCGCCACCTCGCGCCTCGGCGTCGCCATCGGACTCGAAGCCATTCGCATGCTGGAGGAAGGCGTCGGCAGCGCGGAGGACATCGACCGCGCGATGGAGCTCGGCTACAACCATCCCATGGGTCCATTGCGCCTCACCGACCTCGTCGGCCTCGACGTCCGCCTCGGCATCGCCGAATATCTCGCGTCGACGCTCGGTCCGCGCTTCGAGCCGCCGCAACTCCTGCGCGATCTCGTCGCGCAGGGAAAGCTCGGCAAGAAAACGGGACAGGGCTTCTACGCGTGGCCGAATGAATGAGTGAGGCGCGGTCAGAAGCGTACGGCGCGTTCGCGTACGCGTACGACAAAGCTCTCGGCGAGCGGTTCTTCAAATCCGTGCGGCGTCTGCTCGACGAGCTTCTCGATCGCTATCCCACGCCGAAGCGCACGCATCTCGATCTCGCGTGCGGCACCGGACTCGCCGTCGAATCCTTTCGACGCAACGGATGGCAGTCGACCGGCATCGACGCCTCGTACGAGATGCTCGCCACCGCGCGGCGTCGCGCATCGCGACTCGTCGCCGCTGACTTTCGCGCGCTGCCCTTCCGCCGCAAATTCGCGCGCATCACGTGCCTCTACGACAGCCTCAATCATCTGCTCGACCGCAACGATCTCATCGCGGCGTTCCGCTCCGTGCGCGCGCTCATGGACGAGGACTCGCTCTTTCTCTTCGACATGAACCATCCCGAGATCTATCCCGCGGTCTGGGGCATCTCCGATCCGTTCGTCGCCAGCGGCGCGGGTTATCACCTCGAGATCGGGACGACCTATCGCTCGCGCGACAAGCTCGGGCGCGCGAACGTCACGGGATGGGCGGAGATCGGCGGCAAGCGCGTCGCGATTCGCGAGCAGCATCGCCAGCGCGCGTACAGCGAGCGGGAGATCGTCTCCGCGCTCGCCGACGCGCAGCTTCAGCCGGTGGATGTCATCGACTTCGATCCGTACGAAGAGCGCGACAGCGACGACGCTCCGACGGTGAAGTTGTTCTTCGTCGTACGCGCCGTTGCTACTTCGCGCCCAACACTGCTTTCTTGAAGTCGTCGCCGGGGCCGGGCTTCGGTCCGATCCACGTGTTCAGGATCGCGTCCGACACCGCCTTGCCGCCGAGGGTGCCTTTGTTCTTGCCGTTGACTTCGACGGTCGTGCCGATGCCCGGCACGTACGTGAGCACGATCTCTTTCCCGTCCTTCACGTCTTCCATCCACGACGACAGCGTCTTGAACGCCGTCTTCACCTCGGGCGACGCATTCGGCGTATTCGCCTCGAGTCCCTCGCCCCACGCCTCGGCGATCTTGTCTTTGCCGACGTCGAAGACGAAGTGCATGACCATGCGGCGTGGCGCGTCCGCGGCGAGGATCGACGCGGGATTCGCCTGCTTGGACGGGAGATACAGCGCGCCCGTGTACACCTTGATGAAGAGCTTCTTGCGGATGCCCGCGCCGTTGAGCACGAGGTTCTGATTGTTGACCGTGGCGTGGTCCGGAATGTTCACGCCGGCGACGGTGACGGCTTCCGCAGAGACGGCCGCGAGCGTGAGCGCCGCGGCGAGAATGAGTTTCCGCATCTGATCTCCCTTCGATTGACCGCTGAGTATGGCCGGGGATTGTAACGCCGCCCTCGGGCGTTACACTCCACCCGAATGACGAAACCGCTCGAGCGCTCGTTCTCCATCGGCGGCGTGCACATCGCGCAGCCGCTGGCGCTCGCCCCGATGGCCGAGGTCACCGACACGTATTACCGGTCGCTGATCAAAGAGCTCGGAGGCGTGGGACTCGTCGTGTCCGAGTTCATCTCCGCCGAAGGACTGACGCGCAAGAACGATCGCAGTCATCAGATGCTCGCGTTCAACGAGAGCGAGCGTCCGGTCGCGATTCAGATCTATGGCGGCGATCCCGAGCGGATGGACGACGCGGCCGCGATCGTCGAGGCGCAGGGCGTCGACATCGTCGACGTCAACATGGGTTGCCCGGTGAAGAAGGTCGTGAACAGCGGCGCGGGCTCGGCGCTCTTGAAAGACTTCGACAAAGCCGCGCGTGTCGTCGAGAAGATCAAGGCCGCGGTGAAGATCCCGGTCACGGTGAAAGTGCGCAAGGGATGGGAGTCGAACGACGTCATCCCGCTGCTCAAGCGCTTCGAAGAGATCGGCGTCGCCGCGATTGCGATTCACGGACGCACGCGCAACGAGGCGTACACGGGCGCGAGCGACTGGAACTACATCGCGAAGGTGAAGAGCGAGCTCACGATTCCGGTGTGGGGCAACGGCGACGTGAAAACACCCGAAGATGCGCTGCGCATGTTCGAGCAGACGAAGGTGGACGGCGTGATGATCGGCCGCGCCGCGCTGCACAATCCGTTCATCTTCCGCGACATTCACGCGTTCGCGAACGGCGAGGAGCTCGTCGAGAACGAGATCGACCGGCGCATCGACGCGATGCACAAGTACCTCGCGCGCATCGACGCGGCGCCGCAGATCGATCGGTGGAAGCTGCACAAGGCGCGGACGGTGATCGGCTGGTTCTCGAAGGGGATCCCGCACGGCAAAGACATTCGCAACGGATTGCAGGACATCACGTGCGTCGCGGACGTGCAGCGGCTGCTCGACATGGCGCGCGCGCGGATTCGCGCGTACGCTGCATGATTTCATGAGACGCGCATTCGTTCTGCCGCTGCTGCTGATCGCGCTGCCGGTGCGCGTCTACGCCGGGTTCTCGCAGACGCAGGACTTCCGTCCGATGACGGCGGAAGAGCGCGCGATGACGACCGCTCCGGTCGCGCCCGGTGCGCCAGCCGCGGTGCTCGACTGGATCCGCATCGACGACGACCAGATCGCTATCTCCTCGGAGTACACCCGCATCAAAGTCTTCACGGATGCGGGAAAAAAATACGCGGACGTCGAGGTGCCGTTCGTCGTCGGGTATCCGATGAAGGGGCGTGTGACCGAGATCTCGGCCCGAACGCTGAAGCCCGACGGCACGGTCGTTCCGTTCGACGGGAAGGTGTACGACAAGCTGCTGTACAAGAACAGCCGTGCGACCGTGCGCGCGAAGGTGTTCAGCCTCGCGGACGTACAACCCGGAAGCATCCTCGAGTACCGCTTCGTGCGGCGCTGGTCGAAGAGCGTTTTGCCCGGGACGACGTGGACGATTCAGCGGGACATCCCGCTACTGCACGTGAAGTTCACGATCAAGCCGTACAAACGCCCGACCGGCCATAACGAATTCGGCAGCTTCTTCACGTATTCGGGACTTCCGCCGGGCAAAGTTCCGGTGAAGGACCGCGATTCCTATGAGCTCGAGCTGGAGAACATCCCGGCGTTTCAGTCCGAGGAGTACGCGCCGCCGGAGGAGGAACTGAAGCCGCGCGTCAGCTTCTACTACACGACGAGCCGCGTCCCTGTCGCGCAGTTCTGGAGCGTCGAGGCGGAGACGTGGAGCAAGAAGATCGAAAACTTCATCGGACACGACGGCTTCGCGGCGGCGGCGGGACGCGAGCTCGCGAACGGCTCGTCCGATCCGGCGGATACGCTCCGGAAAATCTATGCGCGCGTGCAGTCGCTGCGCAACTACAGCTTCGAATCGGAGAAGAGCGAGCAGGAGCTGGACGAAGAAAACGTGAGCGAAAGCAAGAGCGCGGACTGGGTGCTGCGCAACGGCGCGGGTTTTCGCGATGAGCTGAACCGCCTGTTCGTGGCCATGGCGCGCGGGGCCGGACTCGACGCCGCGGCAGTACGCGTGGCACCGCGCGACAAGTTCTTCTTTTCGCAAGAAGTCCCCGACGCCGAGCAGATGGCCGGCGAAGTGGCGGTCGTGACGCTCGGCAGCGAAACGCGGTATTTCGATCCCGGCACGCCGCACGCGCCGTTCGGAGTCGTATCGTGGGAGAAGAGCAACGCTCCGGGATTTCAAGTCTCACCGCGTGCACCGGCGAAATGGCTGAAGGTCCCGTCGGCTCCGCCGTCGGCGTCGGTCACGAGACGCGTCGCGGCTCTCCGCCTCGATGGCGAAAACCTCGTCGGCACGATCACGGTCACGCTCGACGGACAGGAAGCGCTCGTCCGCCGTCTCCGTGCCTATGGCGAAGACGAGACCGCGCGGAACAAGCCGATCGAAGACGAGGTCAAGGCATGGTTCCCGGCGGGAGCGGCGGTCAAGACGAAGTCCGTCACCGGTCTCACCTCGTTCGCCGAGCCGGTCGTGGCGGTGTTCGACGTGACGCTGCCGAACCTGATCGCGCGCGCCGGATCGCGCGTCACGATTCCGCTCTCGGTGTTCGCGTACGCGGCAAAGACGCCCTTCGCTCCCGCGACGCGGACGTTTCCCATCTACTTCAAGTACCCGCGCAGCGAAGAGGACGAGGTGAAGCTCGCCGTCCCCGAGTCGTTGGCGATCGCCGCTCTTCCCACGCCCTCGAAACTGAAGGCAGGTGCCTTCGGCTACACCAGCAGCACGGAGCAGGATGGCAATGTCGTTACGTTCCGCCGCTCGATGTCCATCGACGCGATGCTCGTCGAGGCGAAGTACTACGCGGCGGTGCGCAACTTCTACAGCGCGATGATCGCGGCCGATCAGAAGCCGCTACTCCTCGCGCCACGTTGATGTCCTTTCCCGCGCACATCGATCGCGTGCTGAACGCGTACGGCGTGCCCGCGGACACGAAGGCGGCGCTGTACGACCTGTACGTTTCGATGGGCGATGACGTGCTCGAGGTGTTCGCGGATCTCGCGGAGCGCGTGGCGTCGCCGACGATGCTGCAGCCCGAAGATACGGCGTCGATTCGCGCGGCGGTGGTGGAGCGCTATCTCGTCCGCAATCATCCGCGCTGGCTGGCGAAGCTGCCGACGAAGAGTCTGTGGCATCCGCGCGAGGCGGAAGGCCGCGCGTCCGGCGCCGCGGTTCCCTTGGGCGAGACCGACAAGGGTCTCTTCATCCTCGGACGCAACGCGCATTACGGCGGACGCGCGGAGACGATCTCGTTCGACGTCGTCGCGCGCGATCTCGACGACGCGATCGCCCTCGGGCTCGCCGAAGGGCAGCAGCACACGATCCCCGGCTCCGCGGGCGAGACGAGCGGCACGTTCGACTCGGCGCAGAACGTAGCGCTGATCTGGGAGGTGCAGCCGAACGTGTACAAGCCGCAG
>DATELS010000023.1:0-8000 GCA_035276365.1 Thermoanaerobaculia bacterium | reverse complement strand
TGACGCCGCCCGATCAGCCGGCGAGGACGCCGGCGCTCCGGGACAACACGCGCGTCAACCACAAGTTCGACAATTTCTCGAGCACCGTGTTCTGGCGCAGGCGCGCGCGGAGGTTCGTGAAGTCGACGTCGTCGAGCGGCTGGTCCTGGTTGAAGCAGGAGAAGACGAACGACTCCTTGCCCGTCGCGGGGTCAACGTGGCGCTGCAGGCATTGCGCGCACACCTGCTTCATCATGCATTGCATCGGCGAGTTGATCGAGCCGATGCCGATGTGTTGCGGGTCGAGATGCGGCGCGAGCACGCCGTGTCGTGCGTCTTTCACCGCGCGCATCATGCCGTCCGAGCCGATGGCGATGAGTCGCGTCGCGGACTTCAGATCGAACATGCGCGGCTCCGAGGCGTACCAGAGCATCGACTGCACGATGTTGCCGGTGAAGCCGAGGTCGTGCGGGCGTCGCGGGTCGATGGGATCGCCCGCGTCGACCGACCAGATCACCTGATCCGTGCCGGCCTCGATCTCGTCGCGCTTGAACACGTCCGCGGCCTTCTTGTAGCCGGCGAAGTAGACGACGCGGCAGCCGTTGTCTTTGAGCGCGCGCGCGATCGAGAACAGCACCGCGTTTCCGAGTCCACCGCCGGCGAGGAGCACCGTCTCGTCGCGCGGAATCTCCGTCGGCGCGCCGGTCGGTCCCATGAGCACCACCGGCTCGTCTTTCTTCAAGAGCGCGCACATGCGCGACGAGCCGCCCATCTCCAGCACGATCACCGACAGCAATCCGGAATTCGGATCCGCCGACGCGCCGGTGAGCGCGATCCCTTCCATCGCCAGCGTCGTGCCGTTGCGGCGCGGCGCGTACGTCTCGAAGTTCTGCAGGCGGAAAAACTGTCCCGGTTGAAAGTGCCGCGCGGCGAACGGCGCGCGCACGACGACTTCGACGATCGTCGGCGTGAGTCGATTGACCTCGTGCACGCGCGCGACGAGTCCGTCGTCGAGCTTCGCGATCAGCGCGCGCCACTGCGCGTCGTCCGCTTCCTTCAGCTCGTTCCCGAACACCTTCACCACCTCGGGATACCCGGCCTTCGCCGATGCCATCGCTTTGACGACGTTCCCCGCGTACTGCGGATGGTTGTCGCCGTAGAACGTGATCAGCTTCTCGCGATGCGACGGATGTTGATACGACGTGAAGAAGCCGCGCGTGCGCGCCGCGTCGTCGTCCTGAATCAGCTCGTTGTCCGGGCCGAGCGAATGCGATTGGAAGAACTGCTTCCACTTGTCGAGCTTGAACGTGTCCGGATGTTCCTTCTCGTAGATCACGTTCGGGCTCGTGCCCGCGGCGATCATCACGCTGCGCGCGGGGAGCTCGACGATCGTGCCCGAGTCTTTCCAGCGCCCGTCTTCGACGATCTGCTTTTCGAAGAGGAGCGACTTCACGTGGCCGAATTCGTCCGCGACGGCTTCGACGGGCGAGAGCATGTCCGCGTACGCGATGCCTTCCTCGAACGCCTTGTTGATCTCCTCGAAGTTGAGGCGATACGCGGGCGAGTCGAGCATCGACTTGCGATACGCGATCGTGACGCCGCCCCACGCGCGCACGAGCGGGAGGAAGTTCGGCGCCTCGCCCGCGCTCGCGGCGCGCTCGCGTTCCGCGCGCACCGCGCGTCCATGCGCGAGGAACTCGTCGAGAACCGCGAGCTCTTCGATGTCGTATCCGCCGCGCACGCGCGTTTCATCGAGCTCCGCGCACAGGCTCTCGTAGCGCTCGAGCACTTTCTCGACCTGCACCGGGTAGTACGCGAAGAGCTCCGTCGCGGTGTCGATCGCGGTGAGCCCGCCGCCGATGACGACCGCCGGCAAACGCACCTGCAGATTCGCGAGCGAGTTGTGCTTGTACGCGCCGGTGAGCTGCAGCGCCATGAGAAAGTCGGACGCCTGCCGCATGCCGCGCACGAGGTTGTTCTTCATGCGCACGATCGTCGGCGTGCCCGCGCCCGCGGCGATGGCGATGTGATCGAACCCGAGCTCGTCGAACGCTTCCTCGATGGTGAGCGTCCCGCCGAATCGCACGCCGCCGTACATGCGCAGGTTCGGCTTGCGCTCGAGCGCGATGCGCATGACTTTCAGAAAGTTCTTGTCCCACCGAACGGTGATGCCGTACTCGGACACGCCGCCAAAGCCGGCGAGGATGCGGTCGTTGAGATCGTCCCAGAGGATGTGCGCGTCTTTGATCGGCTTGACTGAATTTTCATCCAGCGGCTCGATCTTCAAACCATCGATCGCGACCACGCCGAACCCTTCGTTTGCGAGGTAGTGCGCGAGCGTGTAGCCCGCCGGACCGAGTCCGACCACGAGCACGTTCTTGCCGTTGTACGGAAGCGCCATCGGGCGCCGCACGTTGAGCGGATTCCAGCGCGTGAGCAGCGCGTAGATCTCGAAGCCCCACGGCAGAAACAGCACGTCCGTGAGCACGCCGGTCTCGATCTGCGGGATGTTCACCGGGTCCTGCTTCTGAAAGATGCAGCCGCGCATGCAGTCGTTGCAGATGCGGTGGCCGGTGCCGGGGCACATCGGGTTGTCGATCATCACCATCGCCAGCGCGGCGATGGAGTCGCCGCCCGCGCGCAACAGATTCATCTCGCCGATGCGCTCGTCGAGCGGACATCCCTCCAGCGCCATCCCCAGCGGATTCGGTTTGTACGTGCCGTTCGGCTGCGGGAAGCCTTTCGAGCACGAGTCCTTCTTCCGCTCGTGGCAGTAGATGCAGTAGTGCGACTCGTCCGCGATCTCGCGCGGCGTCATGCGCGCGTCGGTGAGATGAAACGCGTCGCGGCGGCGGAAGTGATGATGCGGTCCGCCGAATCGATGCTCATCGACGGGCTCCGTCGGCACGAGCCGATCGAAGAGCATCGGCTGCGGCAGGCGGAACGACGTCCATCCCGCGAAGCGTCCCGCCTTCCATTCGGCCGCCGTCCACTGCGCGAGCGCGTCGATCGGCTCGCGCGCGCTGCCCGGATCGGATTTCTCCAAATCGAGCAGCCGGTTCGCCTCGCGCGCGAGCGCGAGCTCGGGATCTTGTGTGGCGACGGCCGCCTCGGCCGTCGGCGGACGGCCGGGGGCGGCCGTCCCCACACTGATCTTCGCCACGCGCTTCGCGACGAACTCTTTCTTGAACCGCGCGACCTCCGCATCCCGCGTCGCGCGCGCCTTCACCTCGGAGTCATCGGTCAGAAACAGTTGCGCGAGAAACGCGCCGAGGTGACGGCTGATCGCGATGAGGAGCTCGGACTCCTTCGGCGCATCGAGATCGCGATTCGCGCGATACGCAGCGAAGCGCGCGAACAACTCCGCATCGCGCTCCTCGACGAAGCGATCGAACGCGGCGGAGAGATCGCGAAGCCCCGCGTAGTCCTGCAGATCGTTCCAGGTAAACGGCGGGATGCCGAGGTTCACTTTCTCCTCACGTAGATCACCTTCTCCACCACCGCATGCACCACCCCCTCGGCGTCCACCACCTCGACATTGTACGTACGGTCGATGGGCTCCCCGGTTGCGGTGGCGTCGCGGATCGCGTCGAGCTCGGCGTCGTCGATGCGAAATGTCGCGTGCAGCGTCGCGCGTCCCGGCTTGCGGAAGCGGATCGTCGAGATCTTGTCCCACACAACGTAGCCGCGGCCGAGGAGGCGCATCAGCATGATCATGTAAATCGGATCGACCGCGCCGTACATCGAGCCGCCGAAGATCGTCCCGACCGCGTTGCGCGTGCGCCAAGACAACGGGATGCGCACGCGAATCTCGCGGAGATCCGAGGCGATGTACGCGACGCGGCCGCCCGTGCCGCGATATGCGGGAAAGAGGTTGAAGCGCCAGCGGAGCACGCGCGTTTCAAACGACTCGGGCATCGCTCCTCCGTGCGACGAACACGATCGCGATCGCGGCGAGGACGAGCAGCGCCGCGCCGTTCGCGATCAGATCGGGACGATGGTTGCGCAACATCGTCGCCGCGGCTTGCAGCAGCGCGGCGAGAAAGAACGTCAGCGGCCACGCGAGCGGATTCGCGTCGAGGACGACGCGCGCAACGACGAAGATCAGCGCGGCGGCGACGATCGCGCGCACGAGCATGAGCGGCGTTTGCGACATCGACGCGGAGGGATCGAGCGTCATGAAGAACGCGATTGCCGCGGCGGTGAGCGCGGCGTGCTTGCGCATCGTTACCGCAAACAACGCGATCGCCGCGGAGAAGACGATCGCGCCCGCGAATGCCTCCGCGCCATCGAAGAGCGCGGGCAGCGGCATCACCACTTCCTGCGGCGCGCTGATCTGCACCGACGCGCCCGCGGGATACGCGTTGTCGACGTACGTGCGCGACTCCGCGACGATCGCGAGCAGCGCGAGTGCGGTCAGCGACGCGATCACCGCGCTCCGTCCGAAGCGCGCGCGGCCTTCGGCGCGCAGCACGCTCATCGCGTACGGCACCGCGGCCTCGAGTCCCGCGAGCGCGAGAAAGAGGATGCCGAGGCGGAGGCCGACGTCGCGGACGAAGAGCGTGATCAGGCTCACGCGAAACGTCTCCCACGCCACGCTCGTGTTGTACGAGAACAGCGTCGTCTCGTACTGCGCGAAGAACGTGGCGATCGGGATGATCGAGAGGATCGCCGTCCAGCGCAGCGCGCGACGCCACGGCAGTCCATGCGAGCGCGTGGCGAGCACGAGTCCGGTGATCACGATCGCCAGCGCCGCGACGATCGCCGCGATCTTCAGCACGAACACGACGACGTTCACGAGCGTCTGCGTCTGCGCCTCGCGATAGACGCTGTCCGGCACCTTGATCGTCTTGTTGAACTGCGTGACCTCGCTGCCGGCGACGCGGATCGTGACGCGGCGATGCGCATTCGCGAAGAGCGGCGTGCGCTCTTCGAAGTGAAAGAGCCAGTCGCGGCGGCTCGGCTGCTGGAAGCTCAGCGCTTCCTTGACGTCGAATGCATTCGCGTCGAAGCCGTACGACGCGAATGCGCCGCGCGCGATCGCCAGCGCGTGCGCCTGATCGAGCGACGCGCCGGGATTCCGCTCGTCCTGATACTTGTGATAGCCGAGCGGCCGCGACGTGCGCGGATCGACTTCGACGAAGTACTCCTCCTTCTTCATCGGCGTGAAGAAGCGGACGGTGTACGTGCCGGCCTCGATCGTCTGGCGGAAGACGTTCGCGAGGGCGGCCGGCTTCATACCGCGATGCAGGAGATCGTCCGCGGCGACGCCGTCGAAGCCGCCGGGCGAGCCGCCTTCTTCACGCGGAGAGTCGCGCTCCCAGTTGCGAAAGCCTTCGACCGGCGTGGCGATCACGTACGCGTGCTGCGCATGCACGCGCGTGCGCGCCACATTCTTCGCCTGTTCTTTCGTGATGCGATAGTCGATCGCGTCGTCGGGCGCAGTCGGCCGAAACGCGATCGCGAGCGCGGCGATGACGATGAGCGTGATGCAGATCGCGACGCGCGCCGGCGTCACGCGAATCGGCTCGGGGAACTGCGCCGCAACTTCCGCGACTTCCGCATGCTCGGGCGGCGGCGCGATCGGAAGGGTGGCGTTGGTCAGATCATCGTCCGGAGCGAAGCCGCGATTGCGGATGTACAGAAAAATCGAAACGATCAGCGGCAGCGCGAACAGAAGACTGGCCACGGCCGCGGACACGATGTAGTACGTGTTGCCCGACGCGAACAGCAGCGTCGCGGTGTACACGGCGTCGATCGTGTAGTGCCAGATGAGCAGCGGCAGCAGTCCAAAGCGGAAGAGCAGCAGTCCCGCGATGACGCCGACGATTCCCACTTCCACGCCGCGAATCCAGAACGGCTGATTGGGATACGTCGCGTGTCCGAAGCCCCACAGAAATCCGGCGATGACGATCGCCGCGACGCGCGAGCGCAGGATGCGCTGCAGAAACGGGATCGAGAACGCGCGCGACAAAAACTCTTCGTTGAGCGCGGGAAAGAATCCGGCGAAGAGCACGGCCGCCCACGGCACGGCGCTGTTCAGGATGTCGTCGTACGGCACTTCCTGCGGCGACCACGCGCCGAACCGCTGCGCGACGAGATAGAAGATGACCTGGTACGCGATGAACATCGGCACGAGCGCGTAGCCGAGAATCAGCGAGAGAAACACGCGCCGCGAGTTGAGCGCCTTCGGCGTCCACAGCCGCGGGATCGCGAGATGCTGCGGGAATTGCTGGCGATACAACACCTCGCCCGCGCCGCACACGACGATCAGCAGCATCGCCGTGCCGATGCAGCCGATGACGATGTCGAGGACGATGGTGCCGATGAACGCGGAGTACGACATCGTGGTGTCGTACGACGCGAGGCGCAGCGGCAACGAGTTGAGCGACACCGCGGCGTACAGGACTGCGCTCACGACGCCGATGCCGAGGAGGAAGCGGATCGGGAGATCGCTGCGGCGCAGGCGCACGATGAAGACGACGACCGCCGCGATCATCGTCGCGATGAGCAGCACGAGATCGATCGAGCCCGCCGCGGAGTTCTTCGACCGCATCTCCCGATACGACCGCTGCCACGCCTCAGGCACTTTCAAGCGCTGCGCGTACGAGGTGACGAGGTTGCCGTCGACGGTGACGTTGAAGCGATACGGCGCGCCCGCGGGTCGCACGGACTTCGACTCGAACGTGTAGATGCGCTGCACGCGATGCGGCAACTTGCGCTCGCTCTGTTCGACGAGCGTGAGCCGATTCACGTCGACGCCGACGCTGCGCAGAAACGCTTCCGGCGATGCGTTGCCCGTCGCCGTGCGATCTTCCGACAGCGTCCGTGTGAACGCGATGATCTCGCCGGTCGGAGCGACGTCGACGCTGATCTCTTCCTCGACCAGCGGCTTGAACCAGCGATGCCGCCACTCCCACACGCGCACGTCGTCGCGCATCACGCGATTCGCGTTCGCGAGTCCGAGGGAGCGTTCGAGGAAGACGCGGGCCTCGTAGTCGGAGTCGAAGCTCGCCGCGTGCTTCATCCCGTGAATGTCGATGCCCTGCGCATGCAACAGCTTCTCGGCGATGCCGCGCGACGCCTCCCGGTCGACTTTGAAATCGATCGATGCCTCGGGGAACGCGCTCGAGAAGTAGCGCGCGATGACGACGATGGAGAGGACTGCGAGAAGGAGCTGGATGGCGATGGCGCGCCAGTCGCGACGCGACAACACGTCAGAGCAGCCCTGTCAGTATCAGATCCGCCACCTGCTCGGCCTGCGCGGGCAGGTCGTAGTCTTTCTCGGAAAGCATCCAGCTCGTGACCATTTCGTCGAGCACGCCGAAGACGGCTTTCGCGACGAGCTGCGGATGCACGTTGCGGCGAAACGTTCCTTCCTGTTGCCCATGCTCGACGATCTTGCGGATGACGACGAGGTAGTCCGCGATCTCTTCCTGCGAGAAGAGGCTCATGAATTTGAGGCTGTGCCGCAGCTCGACCTGCGAGACGACGGCGAGCGCGCGGTCGCGGCCGAGGGTCTCGAGATGGTGGCGCACGGCGATGCGCAGCCGCTCCTCGGCGTGATTGATGTTCGCGAGGCGCTGTTCGAGCGCGTGCAGGTAATTGCGCGTGTGCTCGCGAAAGATGGTGATGAGAAGATCCTCTTTGCCGTCGAAATAGAGGTAAATCGTGCCGTCCGCGACGCCGGCGGCCTTCGCGATCTGGGCAACTTTGGCGTTGAAGTAACCGTGCTCGGCGAAGACGTCGACGGCCGCGCGCAGGATGCGCTCGCGCTTCGACGTCCCTCGAAACGCCTCGGGCTCAGTGGTGGGAGGAGCGGGAATCGTCTGACGGGCCATCCTCGAATGAATCGTCATTCAGCGGGACGGAAGTGTCAAGGTAAAAGGCTCAAAGGTGCAAAGGCTCAAAGGCTCAAAGGAAGCCGCGCCTCTGAGCCTCTGCGCCTATGAGCCCATGAGCCTTCGAACCTCGCGCACGAACTCCTCATCTCTCGCCGCGCCCGCGCGCCCATTAAACGC
>DATELS010000022.1:0-12936 GCA_035276365.1 Thermoanaerobaculia bacterium | reverse complement strand
GATCGAGACGAGCCGCCGCGTTTCGTAAGCGCTGTGACCCCCTTCCTCACCATCCACCAATCCTCGTCCTACCCCGTCTACGTTGAGCGCGGTCTGCTCGATCGTGTGGGGGAGATCGTGCGGGCGCGGGGGCGGGTGTTCGTGATCACGTCGACGGCGTTGCGCGAGCGGTTTGGCGAGCGCGTGGCGAAGTCCTTCGAGACGCGGGCGGAGGTTCTGACCATCGAGGAAGGGGAGGCGAACAAGACGCTCGACACTGCGAACGACGTCGTCACGCAACTCCTCGAGCGCGGGGCGAAGCGTGACGCGACTGCAGTCGTGGTGGGCGGGGGGATGATCGGCGACACGGCGGGATTCGCGGCCTCGATTTTTTTGCGCGGGATCGATCTCGTGCATGTGCCGACGACGCTCCTCGCGCAGGTCGACAGCTCCATCGGCGGGAAGCTCGCCGTCAATCATGCGAAGGGGAAGAACCTCATCGGCAGTTTCTATCCGCCGCGCGCGGTCATCGCCGACACCGCCGTCCTCGACACTCTTCCGCCGCGCGAGCGCCTCAGCGGCATGTACGAGGCGCTCAAGGGCGGCGTCATCGCCGATCCTTCGCTCTTCGAACTCTTCGAGCGCGGAAATCCTGACGTCGACCAGCTCGTGCGCCGGGCCATTCGCGTGAAGGCGGAGATCGTCTCCGCGGACGAGAAAGAAGCGGACTTGCGCCGGCTCCTCAACTACGGACACACCATCGCGCACGGCATCGAGGCCGCGCTGCATTACGAAGGACTCACGCACGGCGAGGCGGTGGCGTGGGGAATGATCGGTGCGAACGCGATCGCCGTGCGCCGCGGCTTGCTCGCGAGCGAAGAGGCGGAGCGCATCCGTCGCGCCATCCTCGCGTATCAGCCGTCCGCGATTCCGCCGCTCGATCCGCGCGACGTGCTCGCCGCGACGGAGCACGACAAGAAGAACACCGGCTCCGCGCGCGTCATGGTCTTTCCGCGTCGCGTCGGCGAGTGCGTCGTCGTCAGCGACGTCACCGAAGAGGAAGTTGCCTACGGCATTGGGCATGCACTGCAACCGGCTTGATGGGCAAGACCCGCAGCCGCGCCGCCGAGCGCTGCCGACGCAAATTCCTTCGCTTCTTTCCTGACGGCTTTTCCGACGACACGTACTTCGACTGGGAGCGCGGCTACAAACAGGCCGCGCACGAGACGTGGCAGGAGGAGCTCGGAGCGAACGAATTCCGCGCGCTCTTGAAGCGCGGCGAGTTCGATGAAGTCGCGCGTCGCGCCACGCGCATCGAGGGCAAGACGAACCTGCTCTTCTCCTTCGAGAAGATGGCGCTGCGCGACGCCGTGCGGCTCGAGAACGGCGCCGAGACGTTCGCGCGCGGCCTGTACGACTTCCTGCACGGCAAGCAGCAACTCACGCGCTGGATCGACGTCGTCGAGTCGCTGCCGCGACGCCAGACGCGCGTGCTCACCTGGCCGCTCGTCACCGTCTTCGGCTTCATCGCCCAGCCCGATCGCCACATCTTTCTCAAGCCGAACGTGACGCGCGTCGCCGCGCGCGAGTACGAGTTCGACTTCGCGTATCGCTCGCGGCCGAACCTGGAGACGTACGCGAGTCTCATCGCATTCGCGGAGCAGGTGCGCGCCGACAATCGCGATCTCAAACCGAAGGACATGATCGATCTCCAGTCCTTCCTCTGGGTGCAGGGCTCGGACGAGTACGACTGATGCGCTACACTTGCTCGCGTCAGGAGGCACTCATGGCCAAAGGCAACAACGCGCGCAAAAAAGAGACGAAGAAGCCGAAGCAGAAGAAGTGACTGGTGGCTGGTTGCTCGTTGCTTGTGGTGTCTCGCGCTGAGCCACAGACAACCAGTCACCAGCAACCAGTAACCTCCCGCCCTTCCGCGCGTCGAAAGCAGCGAAAGGAAAACCATGCATCGTTCCATTCGTCTGGCTGTGTTCGCCGTCGCGGTGATGTCCGTCGTGCCTTCGTACGCGGGCTCATGTGAGCCGCCGATCCTGAACGCGGCGCTCGACACCCTCACCAAAGCCAACCGCTCCGGCGCCCTCGGTCGCGTCCTCGTTGCGAAAAACACCTCGGGCGAGATTCGCGCGTCGCTCGTCGAGTTCGCGCTCAAGCTCCATCCGAAAGACGTCGCCGCGGAAATGCTCTCCGACTTTCAGCGGCGCAACGCGTCGCCGGTCGACGCGAGCGCGAACGGTCCCGATCTCACGAAGTATCGCCAGGGCGACGTCCTCGACTGGGACGCGCTGCGCCGCGATTTTCCCGACACCGAAACCGTCGCCGAGCTCTCGCGTCCCGGCTGCGACTCGACCGGCGCGCACGGCTTCATCCGCCTGCGCTATCACTTCCACACGCCGCAGAAGCGTCCCGACGGCAACCTCATTCATTTCGCGAAGCAGGAAGACGGCACGTGGGCCCAGGGTCGCGTCACCGGATCCAGCCAGGCGCGCTGGGTGCGCGTCGACTGCGCGACGGAAGGCATTCCCGCGACGCCCGATTACGTCGAGCTCTGCGAGAGCTTCGCGAAGCCCGTGACGACGCAGGCGGCGGGTCACTGAGCGCGCGCGGAATGCACGGCGCTGTTTCCCGGTTGCGTGGATCATCAGTGATTTGCCCGTCCGAGATTTGAATCTCCGAAGGCAGCACAGAAAGGAGATTCAAAGATGAGAACATCCGGCAACGTGAAGTGGTTCAACGACGCCAAGGGCTTCGGCTTCATCACGAGCGAGAACGGCGACGACGTCTTCGTTCACTTCTCGGCGATCCAGGGCGGCGGTTTCCGCTCCCTCGCTGAAGGCGCGGCGGTCGAGTTCGACGTCGTTCAGGGCCCGAAGGGTCTGCAGGCGTCCAACGTCACCCCCGTCTGATTCGACCTCAACCACGAATCGAAGAAAGGGCAGGAGCAATCCTGCCCTTTTTGTTTCTCCTTCCCGTATGATCCATTCACGGAATTCGTGAAATCCACGGAGGTGTCTTTGGGCAGACCCCAGATCTCAGTCGTGAAACGCCAGAGAGAACAAGCGAAGCGCGAGCGCCAGCAGGTCAAGGCCGCGAAGCGCGAGCAGAGAAAGAACGAGAAGGGCAGCGGCGAGTCCGGTCCGCCGATCGTCGCGGACGACTTCAGCGACCAGCCGTAGGTCGCGCCGCCTGCAATCGACGCGAGCACTCCGGCACTTCCTTCCGGAGCTCGCGGTCGATCTGCGGCATCGTCGCGGAACGCGCACCGCGATGCCCGAAGCGGTGCAACTCCTCCATCACCGCCGCGACGGACTTCTTCAATACGAGCTTTTCATACAGACCGACGATGTAGCCCGTCCGGTCTTTGCCCGCCGTGCAGTGCACGAAGACGGGCGACTCCGACGCGATCAGAAACGCGAGCACGTCCGCGACGTCGTCGCATGTGTCGCTGCGTCCGATCGTCCGCGCGTCGAACGGACGCGACACGACTTCGAATCCCATCCGCTGCGCTTCCGTCTTCTCGCTCGCATCGAGCGGCGAGTTGGCGTCGTTCAGTTTGACGATGCTGCGGATGCCGAGGTCGTGGAGGTATGCGAGCTCGGCACAGGTGGTCGGTTGTCCGCCGCGATAGAGATTCTTCGTCACCTCACCGAAGTTGCGCGGCGCATGCGGCGCGACGTTCGCGTCGCACGCGAGCGGCTGCGCGCTGCGACACGCCGCAAGCGCGAACAGAACCGCGAGCGCGATCGCGTGTCTCACGCCGCGCGCTTCACGGGCAGGCGCAGCACCATGCTCGTGCCCACGCCTTCCACCGACGCGACACTGACGTCGCCGCCGTGCGCCTCGACGATCTGCTTCACGATGTAGAGTCCGAGGCCGGTGCCGCCGCCGCCGCGGAGAGACTTCGTTCCGCTCTGCTTGTACTTTTCGAAGATCTTCTCCAGCTCCTCGGCCTTGATCCCCATCCCCGTGTCCGTCACCGTCACCACGATCGCCTCGGGCGCATCGCCATTGCGCACGATCTGCGCGCCGACCGAGATCAGTCCCTTCTTCGGCGTGAACTTCAGCGAGTTCGAGATGAGGTTGATCACCGCCTGCGTCAGCTTCTCGACGCTGCCGATGATCTGCGGCACGTCGCGTCCGTGCGCGCTGAGGAGGAAGATCTCGTCGCGCGCGGCGACGCTCTGCAGACTGCGCACGGCGCGCTTGAGCACGCCGGCGACGCGGATCGGCTCGTTCTCGACGGAGAAGTTGCCCGACTGAATCTTCGAGAAGTCGAGAATCTCGTTGATGAGACTCATCATCCGTTCGGACTCGCGCTGCGCTTCCTGCAGCAGATCGGAGTAGATCGAGTCGAGCTTCGTCCCTTCCTGCGACAGCACGAACTCGAGCGTGCCCTGGATGCCGGACAGCGGACCGCGGAGGTCGTGCACGATCTGCGCGGTGAAGTCCGACTTCGCCTGCTCGGCTTCGCGCTGCGTCGTCACGTCTTCGAAGGAGAGCGCGAGTCCGGGACCCGTCTCGTCGTCGGTGCGCATGATGCGATCGATGCGATAGATGCGACCTTCGATCTCGACGTCGATCGTGCGCCCGTCATCGCCTTCGACGAAGAATCCCTGCAACCATCCGCGCTCGCCCGCGACCGCGCGCGCGGCGTCTTTGAGCCATTGTTCGGCGTCGGAGCCGAACGTGTCGTCGAACGCGGCGTTGCGATAGCGGATCGCGCCGTTCTCCGCGACGACAGCGATGCACGACGGAATCCTGTCCAGCAGTGAGCGCGTGAAGGTCATGATGGCACCGTGATGGCGCGCTCTTGCTGCAGCTTCGCCAGGATGAAGATCGTGTTGAAGGGATCGAAGGGGCTGAGGATCATCAGCTTCTGCACGTCCATGCGGCCGTCGATGAGCGACACGAGGTAGCCCTCCTGCGCGTTCAGGTTGAAGCGGTCGAAGTTCGTGAGGAAGTCGGAGCTGAGCTTCGGGACGGCGTGCATGCCGCGCGGGTGCTCGAGGAACTCGCGCACGATGCTGTTGCGCACGACTTCGACGTACCCGCGCAGCGAGAGATCGTCGGCGTACAGGTTCCGCGCCTCGAGGAGTTTGTTGTACGTGTGCCAGAGGCCGTTTTGTTTGATGGAGTCGCCGACGAGGCGCGGCCAGTCGGGCTTCGTCGGGGTGGTGATAGGGGAGGCGGTCATTTGTTGGGCGGATTCTAATAAACTTTACGAGTGGAACATCAGCTCGAGCCGCAGGAACCACCAAAGAGAAGCCGTTCTCGCCTCCTTCTCCTCCTCGTCGCGGCGATCCTCGGCATCCCGGCGGGGTTTCTCTTCGCGCACGCGGTGCGCGTTCCCGCGGTGAAGCGGCTCGCGGACTACCAGCCGGCGATCATCACGCGCATCTATGACCGGCGCGGCATCGCGTTCGCGGAGTACTCGATCCAGAAGCGCATCGTCATCCCGAAGTCGGAGATGTCGCCGCTCTTCGTGCAGGCCGTCGTCGCGACCGAGGATTCGGAGTTCTACAAACACGGCGGGGTGGATCCGAAGGCGATCGCGCGCGCGGTCATCAAAGACGTCATCGAGCAGCGTCGCGCGCAGGGCGCGTCCACGCTGACGCAGCAACTCGCGAAGCAGGTCTTCCTCACGCCGGAGAAGAGCTTCCGCCGCAAGATCAACGAGATGTTCCTCGCGGTGCAGATCGAGAAGGACTTCACCAAAGACCAGATCTTCGAGCTCTACGCGAACCAGGTCTACCTCGGTCACGGCGCGTACGGCGTCGAGGCCGCGTCGCGGCTCTACTTCGGCAAGCATGCGAAAGAGCTCGCGCTGCCCGAGGCGGCGATTCTCGCAGGACTGATCCGGTCGCCGATGTACTACAGCCCGATCACGCACGCCGACCGCGCCAAAGAGCGCCGCGATCACGTCCTCGGCCGCATGCTCAAAGAGAAGTTCATCAAGCCCGATCAATACCGGCAGGCCGTCAACGCGCCGATCGTGCTCGGCTCGTACAAAGAAGAGGCGCCGCGCGTCGGCGCGTACTTCGCCGAGGAGATTCGGCAGTACATCGAGAACAACAAACAGTACGGAGTCGAAAACCTTTACCGCAGCGGATTGAAGGTCTACTCGACGCTCGATCTGCGCGTGCAACAGATCGCCGAGACCTCGCTGCAACGCGGACTGCGCCGCTTCGACAAACGCCGCGGCTTCCGGCGTCCCGTGCGCAACCTCGTCAACGAGGGACTCGATCCCGAGACGTGGCGCGATCCGAGTTGGAGCAACGAGCCGTATGTCACCGATCGCCTCTATCCCGCGATCGTCCTCGAAGTCGCGAAAGACAAGCTCGTCGTGCGCGTGCATCGCGACCGCATCGAGCTCCCGCCCTCCGCGTGGGCATGGACGAAGAAGAAGACGATGGAGGGCGTGCTCAAGCGCGGCGACGTCGTGCACGTCCTGCAGCAGGAAGACGCGAAGACGAAGGCGCGGCAGTGGATGTTCGACCAGTTGCCGCTCGTGCAGGGCGCGGTGGTCGTGCTCGACGTGAAGTCGGGCGAGATTCGCGCGCTCGTCGGCGGATACGACTTCGCGAACTCGAAGTTCAACCGCGCGGTGCAGTCGCGGCGTCAGACCGGCTCGTCGTTCAAGCCATTCGTGTACGGCGCCGCGTTCGAGAACGGACTCACCCCCGCGGACACGCTCTTCGATGCGCCGATCGCGATTCAGGTCGGCAACGACACGTACGCGCCGAAGAACTACTACGGCAAGTACTCGGGCATCGTCACGATTCAGCGCGCGCTCGAGCTGTCCATCAACATCCCCGCGGTGAAGACGTACATGATGACCGGCGGCGATCGCGTCGTCGACTTCGCGCGGCGCTGCGGCATCACCGCCGATCTTCCGAAGTATCCGTCCCTGTCGCTCGGCGCCGCCGGTGTGTCGCCGCTCGAGATGACCGCGGCGTACAACGTGTTCGCGAACAACGGCGTCTACGTGAAGCCGCACTCGCTCGTGAAGATCGCGGACCAGACCGAGCGCGCGCTCGAGGAGCAGACTCCGGAGTTGTCCGAGGCCACGTCGCCGGGGGTGGCGTTCGAGCTGGCGTACATGCTCAAAGGCGTCGTCGATCGCGGCACCGCGTACACCGCGCACACGCTCGCGTCGCCGATCGCGGGCAAGACGGGCACGACGAACGGCTACACCGACGCGTGGTTCATCGGCTTCTCGCCGGAGTACACGGTCGGCGTCTGGACGGGCTACGACGACCCGAGCAAATCCCTCGGCGGCGGCGCGACGGGCGCGGAAGTCGCGCTCCCGATCTGGATCGACATCTTCAAACAGTTCGAAGAGCAGAAGCTGCGCACCGCGAAGCCGGACTTCGAGCCGCCGCCAGGTGTCGTCATCGTGCCGATGGATTTGAAGTCGGGACGCCGCGGCATCGGTCCGTGCGATCGCGTGATCAAGGAGGCGTTCGTCGCGGGACAGGAGCCGAATCAGGACTGCAGCGGCGCGTCGGTCGAAGTCAGTAAACTGCCGTACTACCTGCAGCGTCCGTTCTATCAGCCGAAGGAGTCGGAGCCGACGCAGACCGTTCCGGATTCGTCGGCGCAGTCGGGCGAGGGAGCGGAGTCACCGGCTCCTTCGACCGATACAAGTGGGCACTAGACGGCGAAGGATCAGCGCGCCGCGGGCACGTAGCGCGTGATCATCTCCACGATCTTGTCGCGCGTCAGCGGCTTGCGCATCCACGCGTTCGCGCCCGAGCTCGGGAACATCTCCTCGAGCGAGCGCTCGGGAAGGTCGGAGATGAGGACGATGGGGATGTCCTTCTTGTTCGACTGCGACTTCAATACTTCGCTGAGCCGGTTGCCCTTGATGCTGGGCAGGTTGACGTCGAGGAAGATGATGTCCGGCGTATTGCCCGCGAGCACGTGATTGAACTCGATCCAGCTCGAGGCGGTGAGCACGGTGCAGCCTTCGCGCTCGAGAAGCGCGCGCCCGAGCTTCAGCACGAGCGGGTTGTCATCGAGAATCAGAACGGTGACGTTCGAGAGAGCAGGCATGCGCGTTTCTTCAATTCCTTTGCAGGGAGGATGTCAATTCCGCACATGATACTCTCTCGACCCGATGACCGTGACCGAAACCGAGCCTGCTGAGGCACATGCCGACGGCGGCGGCCGGCGGTTTCTGTGGCCGGCCGCGTACTACTCGTCGGCGACTCCGAAAGCGGTGCTGCCGGCTTGGGCGGCATACGGATGCGGCGGCGCCGGCGTGCTCGTGCTGCTGATCGTGTTCGCGGGCGGCATCTATCTTTCCGGCTCCGGCTTCATCGACTTCATGGACCTCGCCCTCGGCATGTCGACGTCGGAAATGAAGGGTCAGTTCGCGGCCGACGTGACGGCGGAGCGGAAAAAATCTCTCGAAGCGGAGATCGAGCTGCTGCGCAAGAACCTGCGCGAACAGAAGGTGTCGGTGCAGAGTCTCCAGCCGTTCCTGGAGTCGGTGCGCAAGACGGGCGCCGACAGCAAGATCACCGGCGCGGAAGCGGAGTCGCTGGAGACGACGGCGAAGAAGATCAACGCGACGGCGAAACGGCGATGACGCCGCAAAAGCAGCGCGTGCTGATCTTCGCCGCTGCCGGGATTTCGGCGCTGGCCGGCATCGGCTTCGTGGGATTCGTCGTCACGAAAACGATCCGTTCGATCGCTCATCCCTCGGAGCCGACCGCGGACGAGCGCAAGCTGCTGATTACAATCGAGTCGCTCGCGGTGCACGACGTCACGCGCTCGCCGACGGCCACGGAACACCTGCAGTCGACGCATGAGTTCGACGGCACCCGGCGGATCGAGTACACATACCGGGGGGACCGGTCATTGTACATCTTTTCGCAGGTGCAGGTCGTTCCGACATCGCTGAGCGGCATGCAGCTCGTCAAGATGCAGGAGCTGGCGATGAGGGCCGGCTTCAATGCCAAATTGCGGGTCGTGCCGCGGCCGGAACTGCTGACGTTCGGCGACCAGCGGTACGCCGCGATGCTCGAACGGGATGACGAGGCGATCGGCAATCTGTTCATTGTGCGCGACGGCCGTGTCGTGCACACGCTCGTGATCACCGGCTTCTATTTCGATCACCCGGAGAATGTCGCGGAACTATTCAAAGTGCCCATGCGCGAGGCGAAAAAGCAGGTTTACTGAACCCTATGTCCCAATTCAAACTCATCTCCCCATTCGAGCCTCAGGGCGATCAGCCCGAGGCGATTCGGCAGCTCGTCGAAGGGCTGAAGGGCGGCGAGGAGCACCAGGTCCTCCTCGGTGTCACCGGCTCGGGTAAGACGTTCACTGTCGCGAAAGTCATTGAGGCGGTCAATCGGCCGACGCTCGTGCTCAGTCACAATAAAACGCTGGCGGCACAGCTCTATCAGGAGTTCAAGAACTTCTTTCCGGAGAATCGCGTCGAGTATTTCGTCTCGTATTACGACTATTACCAGCCCGAGGCGTATATCCCGCAGACGGATTTATACATTGAGAAGGAGATGACCAAGAACGACGAGATCGACAAATTGCGTCTCGCCGCGACGAAATCCCTCTTCGAGCGCAGTGACGTCATCATCGTGTCTTCCGTCTCCTGTATTTACGGCATCGGCGAGCCGAGTCTGTATTACGGCATGTTGTTGTTTTTCGAGCGCGGTATTGAGAAGCCGATGACGCAGTACCTCCGCAAATTGACGGAGATGCAGTACGAGCGGACGCCGTACGACCTCGCGCGCGGCAATTTCCGGGTGAGGGGAGACGTGCTCGAGTTGTGGCCCGCGTATGAGGACGACGCCGTGCGCATCGAGTTCTTCGGCGACGAGATCGACAAGATCAACCGCATCGATCCCGTCACGGGAAGAACGTCCGGACACGAGTACGACCGGCTGGCCGTGTATCCGCGCACGCACTATGTCACGCCGCGGGAGCGGCTCATGGAGGCGATGACAAACATCCGCGTCGAGCTCGATGAGCGCGTGGCCGAATTACGCGCACAGGACCGGCTCCTCGAGGCGCAACGGTTATCGCAGCGGACGCTCTTCGATCTGGAAATGATCGCGGAGCTCGGCTATTGCAACGGCATTGAGAATTACTCGCGGCATCTGAGCCAGCGCCAGCCGGGAGAGCCGCCGCCGACGCTCATCGACTACTTCCCGAAGGACTTCCTGCTCGTCGTCGACGAGTCGCATCAGACCATTCCCCAGGTGCGCGCCATGTGGGGCGGCGATCGCGCGCGCAAGACGACGCTCGTCGACTATGGCTTTCGATTGCCGAGCGCGATCGATAATCGTCCATTGTCCTTTGACGAATTCGAGGGGAAGCTCGATCAAAGGCTCTATGTGTCGGCGACGCCCGGTCCTTATGAGTTGGAGAAGACCGGAGGCTTGTTCGCGGAGCAGGTCATTCGTCCGACCGGTCTGCTCGATCCCGAGATCATCATTCGTCCGGTCAAGGGTCAGGTCGACGATTTGATCGGCGTCATTCGCGAGCGGACGGCGAAAGGGGAGCGGGTGCTGGTCACGACGCTCACCAAGAGGATGGCCGAGGATTTGACGAGGTATTTGATGGAGCTGGGGATCAAGGTCAATTACCTCCACTCCGACGTCGAGACGCTGGAGCGCATCGCCATCATCCGCGACTTCCGCATCGGCGTGTTCGACGTGCTCGTCGGCATCAACCTGCTGCGCGAGGGATTGGACATTCCGGAGTGTTCCGCCGTCGCAATTCTCGATGCGGACAAAGAGGGATTTCTCCGCTCGCAGACGTCGCTCATCCAGACCATCGGCCGCGCCGCGCGCAACGTGAACGGCGTAGCCATTCTGTACGCCGACAAAATCACCGACTCGCTGCGGTGGGCGATCGACGAAACGAACCGCCGCCGCGACGTGCAGAAGAAATACAACGAGGAGCACGGCATCGAGCCGGCGACGATCATCAAGTCCGTCGACTCCGACCTCGTGCGCATGGCCAACCTCGACTATCTCGACGTGCCGCTGCCCGGACAAAAGTCGAAGCTCGATCTCACGGATGGCGAGGACCTCGACAAGGCGATCAGTCGCCTGACGAAGGAGATGAAGGACGCGGCGAAGAACCTCGACTTCGAGCGCGCGGCGGAGATCCGCGACAAACTGCGCGAGCTCAAGGAAGTCCGGATTTTCGTGTAAAGCACCACGCGCTCCAGTGGTGCGCACCTCGCGTGGCGCCCTCGCGGCGCCAGCCCGAGGCGAGGAGCTCTTCGGCGAGGAGCATGCGCAGGGAGCCGTGCGTGACCGCGAGCACCGTCTCGTGCGTCTCGGCGAGCTCGCTCAGCCATCGCGCGGCGTCGCGGACGCGTTGCAATTCGGCGGGCTCCGCGCGCGGAACTCGCAACGCGGAGCGAACGATCCAGCGTGTGGCGATCGCCACCGACCACATCAAGAGCGGCATGCGAATGCCGCGCAGTCGAGGCGGAGGGAGCTCGAGCTCGCGGAGCAACACCGAGGTCGTGACTTCGCCCTTTGGATCGAGCAAGTTCGCCGACTCGACGGCGCGCGCCGCCGTGCTCGCCACCGTCACATGCCTCTCGGAAACGAGTGCGCGCAGCTCTGCCGGAGGCGCTTCTCCGGCCGCGATTCCCGCCGCCTCGTACGCCTCACGCCATCGCGCAAACTCGTCCAAGCTCATCCATCCGCGATGGAAGTGAGACGAACGACCGTGCCGAAGCAGGTAGATCCTCATGGACGTAAGTAATTCTCTGCGCGTAACTTATGCTTTTCCATCGAGCCTTCACCTGCTATTCTCATCCCGCTTTTCCAGACAATCAGTGAAGGGGCTAGACCGATGAATTTCGATCGGGCCAC
Organism: Thermoanaerobaculia bacterium; assembly: GCA_035276365.1. Classification (GTDB taxonomy): domain Bacteria; phylum Acidobacteriota; class Thermoanaerobaculia; order Gp7-AA8; family Gp7-AA8; genus QHVT01. The sequence goes on along the minus strand of DATELS010000022.1, from coordinate 1,081 downwards.
GATTCAATACGCCGACGGTCGCATTGCGGTGCTCACGCCGTCGGAGTTCTACGCCATTCCCCTCGGCGAGCGCATCGAACTGCTCACGAGTCGCCGCATCAAATTCGAAAAAGACCATCAGGTCATCTCTCCGCTCGAGGCTCTGAAGAAAAAATGAAGATCCGCCGCTCCGCCATCACCGCCATTCTCGCTGCCGCGGCAGCGATGTGGGGAACGACCGTCGTCCTGGCCGTGGGTGCGATTCGCCGCTTCGAAAGCACGCCCGGCGCGGCCGCGATCGCGCGCACGATGTGGCCGAGCGACAGCCGTGTCGCGCGCGTGCAGGGCGCGCCGACGCTGGTCATGCTCGTCCATCCGCACTGCTCGTGCAGCCGCGCCAGCGTGGAGGAGCTCGGAAAGATCGTGCAGCGCGCGCCGCACTCGATGCGCACGTACGTCCTCGTCTATCGTCCGAGCGCGTTCCCGAAAGGCTGGGAGCAGACCGACGTCTTTCGCGCCGCCGCGTCGCTTCCGCGCACGCAAGTCGTGATCGACGAGAACGGTGTCGAGGCCAAACGCTTCGGCGGCTTCACCTCGGGGCAGACGTTTCTGTATGACGGCGACGGCCGCCTGCGCTTCTCCGGCGGCATCACCGTGCTCCGCGGCCACGCCGGCGAAAACCGCGGGGAAGCGGACGTCATCCGACTGGCCAGCGCGCCGCGCGGCACGGGCACCCATCCGGTGTTCGGCTGCGCCATCGACAGCAGAACCGAAGGAGGGACACGATGAGCAGCATCGCCGCAGTGAATCCGACAATCGCACCGCGCGTGGCGGAGCTCGAGAATGCGCAGATCCAGACGCGCCGCGCGCGCGTCGACCGCATGTTCGCCGTGCTGCTGGTCGTGCAGTACATCGCCGGCATCATCGGCGCGTGGCTCGTGTCGCCGTACGCGTGGGCGGGGAAGGAGCGCGTCGTCCACATGCACGTGTGGGTCGCGGTCATCGGAGGCGCGGGCATTGCGCTGCTGCCGATCCTCATGGCGATCTTCCGACCGGGCACGAAGCTCACGCGACACGTCATCGCCGCGTCGCAGATGCTCTC
>DATELS010000021.1:0-9665 GCA_035276365.1 Thermoanaerobaculia bacterium | reverse complement strand
CGCGACGAGCGACGCCATCACGCGACCTTCGCGCGCGGAGTCGGGATCGGGTCCGTAGAACGGCGCGACCGCGATCACGATGCGCGCATCGTCCGCGTTGTCCGCGATGCGTGTCTTGTCGCCGGAGAGCCGCGCCCATGCGAGCCAGCCAGCGATCACGATCGCCGCAAGCGCAAACACCACGCGCTTCTGTGTAGGCACGGCCGCCCTCGGCCGTGCGCTGCCGACCGCCGTCGCGTTCGTCGCCGCACTGAGCTCTTCGTAAGATCGCGGCCGCCGATTCGGATCCTTGTCCGTCATCCACCGGATCAGCGTCTCGATGTGATCCGGCACGTCCTTGCGCATGCTGCGCGCGGACGGCAGCTCATCGTGCAGATGCTTCGCGACCACCGCCAGCGCGCTCGCCGCCTCGAACGGCTTGCGGCCCGTGACCATCTCGAAGAGCACGATGCCCAGCGAATAGATGTCCGCGCGGAAATCGGAGTCGTGTCCCTGCGCCTGCTCCGGCGCGACGTAATGCGGAGAGCCGAGGAGGTAGCCGGTCTGCGTCAGACTCGACTCGCGATCCGACGACGCGACGCCTTTCGCGAGCCCGAAGTCCGCGACCTTCAGCCGTCCGCGCTTGTCGAAGAGAACGTTCGACGGCTTGATGTCGCGATGGATGACCTGCTTCTCCCACGCGCCCGCGAGCGCGTCGATGATCTCGCGCAGGATGTGCAACGCGTCGTCGATCGGCATCGGACCGGTGCGCTGGATGCGCTCCGCGAGCGTCTCGCCTTCGACGTACTCCATGACGAGATACGGACGATCCTCGACCGAGCCGAACGTGTAGACCCGCACGACGTTCGGATGCTCGACGGTGGCGAGCAGTCGCGCCTCGCGCAGAAATCGCGCGCGCACCTCGGCGTCACGCGCGATGCGATCCGAAACGACTTTGATCGCTACGCGCCGGCTGAGCGCGATCTCCTCCGCGAGATACACCGCGCCCATTCCGCCCTCGCCGAGGCGGCGCTCGATGCGGTAGCCGGGGATGGCGATGGTGTCCGTCTCCGCCGCCGCGCGCGCGCCGGTATGCACCTCCGTTCGATCCGGATCGTGCTCGTGCTCGGGCATGGGGAATGGCTGAAGTATAGAGCGGATAGAATCGGCCCTGGATGCACGCGCCCGGACTCAACATCGTCACCATCGGCGGCGGCACCGGTCTCTCTACGTTGCTCCGCGGCCTGAAGACGTATGTCGACGCCGAAGGTCCGTGGTCGGTGGGCGCTCTCGGCGCGATCGTGACGGTCACGGACGAAGGCGGCAGCTCCGGCGCGCTCCGCAAACAGTTCGGACTCCTGCCGCCGGGCGACATCCGCAACTGCATCGTCGCGCTCGCGGAAGAAGAGCAACTGCTCTCGCGACTCTTCTCCTATCGCTTCGACACCGACTCCGCGCTCAAAGGTCACTCCCTCGGCAACCTCCTGCTCACGGCAATGACGGACATCACGGGCAGCTTCGACATGGCCGTGCTCGCGGCGTCGGAGGTGCTCGCGATTCGCGGCGAGATCTATCCGTCGACGCTGCAGGACGTGCGGCTGCGCGCGACGCTCGAAGACGGCACCGAGCTCGCGGGCGAAGTCGCGATCAGCGGCTCGCACATCGGAGAAGAGCCGCGCACGACCGCGCGTCACGCGCGCATCACGCACATCGCGCTCGATCCTCCCGACGTCGAGCCGACGGACGGCGCGTGCACCGCCCTCGGCGCGGCGGATCTGATCATCATCGGACCAGGCTCGCTGTACACATCCGTGCTGCCGAACCTCGCCATTCGCAAACTGGCCGAGGCGCTGCGCGCGGCGCGCGGACTGCGCGTGTACATCTGCAACGTGATGACGCAGCCGAACGAGACCGACGGCTACAGCGCGCAGGATCACCTCCGCGCGATCATCGAGCACGCGGGACTCGTCGTCGACGTGATGGTGATCAACGGGCGGCGTCCGTCGGAGACGATCCTCGACAGCTACGCGGCGATGAACCAGTTCCCCGTCGCCTTCGACCTCGAGGAAATCCGCGCCCTCGGCGTCACGCCGTTCTTCGGCGACATCATTGCAGAGGGCGACTTCGTGAGACACGATCCGCAGGCGCTCGCGCAAACCATCTTCCAGCTCTACGACCGCTACGGCAGAACGCTGGAGCGCATGAGACGTTCATGAATGACAACCTCGAAGTGATCATCCTCGCCGCCGGCGAGAGCAAACGGATGAAGTCTTCCCTGATCAAAGTGCTGCACCGCGCCGCGGGGCGGCCGCTGATCGATTACGTGGTCGAGATCGCGCGCGCGGTGTCGTCGCAGCCGCCGGTGATCGTGATCGGCCGCGACAGCGAGAAGGTGCAGGCGGCGATCGGCGATCGCGCGCGCTTCGTCGTGCAGACGGAGCGACTCGGCACCGGACACGCGGCGCGCCAGGCGGAGCCGATGCTCGGCGATGCGCAACACGTGCTGATCCTGTCCGGCGACGTGCCACTCACGCGACGCGAAACGCTGGAGAAGTTGATCGACGAGCACACGCGCTCGGGCAACGCGCTCACGCTGCTGACGATGAAGCCGCCCGACACGAAGCGTTACGGCCGCATCGTGCGCGACGCGAGCGGCGCGGTGACGCGCATCGTCGAGTTCAAGAACGCGTCGCCCGAAGAGCTGGCGATCGAGGAAGTGAACGCGGGCGTGTACATCTTCGGCGGCGCGCATCTCTTCGAGAATCTCGCGAAGCTCACGCCGAATGCGGAGACGCGCGAGTACTACCTGACCGATCTCGTGTCCCTGCTGCGCGAGGCGGGACATCGCGTCGGCGCCGTGATCACGGACAGTCCGGCCGAGGCGATCGGCGTCGACTCGCGCAAGGAGCTCGCGGATGCGGAGCAGGAGCTGCAGCGCCGCGTGATCGAGAAGCTGATGGCCGAGGGCGTGACGTTTCGCAATCCCGCGACGTGCGTCATCGACTCGACGGTGACGATCGGCAATGACACGGTGGTCTATCCGTTCGTGACCCTCGAAGGGAAGACGCGCATCGGACGCGAGTGCGTGATCGAGCCGGGCTCGCATCTCATCAACGTGACGGTCGGCGACAACGTGCACGTGAAGACGGGCACGGTCGCGGAAGACGCGATCATCGAGGACGACGCCGCGGTCGGACCGTACGCGCACCTCCGCCCCGGCTCGCACCTCGGACGCCGCGTGAAAGTCGGCAACTTCGTGGAGACGAAGAAGGCGGTGTTCGGCGAAGGCGCGAAGGCGTCGCACCTCTCGTACATCGGCGACGCCGAGATTGGCGCGGACGTGAACATCGGCGCCGGCACCATCACCTGCAACTACGACGGCAGGAACAAGCACAAGACGGTGCTCGAGGACGGCGTGTTCATTGGCTCGGACACGCAGCTCGTGGCGCCGGTGCGCGTCGGCCGCGGCGCGTACGTCGGCGCCGGCTCGACGATCACGAAGGACGTCCCACCTGACGCGCTCGCGCTCAGCCGCACGCCGCAACGGGTGGTGGAAGGGTGGGCGGCGAAAAAGAAGAAGAAGTGATCGACGCTCTCCGCAACCTCGCCCGCCGGTTTCTCCTCGTCACCATCATCTTCATCGGCGCGGTGTGCGGACTCATCGCGGTGCTCTTTCATCATTACGTCGAGCTCGCGCGCAGCGTGTTGATCGGACGCGCGCTCGCACAGCACGGGCTCGCGCGGAGCGCGCTGATCGTGCTCGTGCCGACCGTCGTCTTCGCGTTGCTCGCGCTCGTCCTGCAACGCATCGCGCCGCGCGCGGTCGGCGCGAACCTCGCGCGCGTGCGCATGGCGTACAGCACCGATCCCTCGCTCCTCGGCCCGCGCAGCGTCGCGGCGACGTTTCTCGCGACGCCCATCTCCCTCGGCGCGGGCGCGCCGCTCGGTCCCGAGGGTCCGATCGTCGTCGTGGCGAGCGGCGCATCCGCCGCGATTGCGCGCTTCCTGCGCATGCCGCGCAAGCTCGTGCGCGGGATGATCCCGGTCGGCACGGCCGCGGGCATCGCCGCGATTTTCAACACGCCGATCACGGCGGTCGTGTTCGCACTCGAGGAGGTGCTCGGCAGCGCGGAGCGCGGACTCCTCGGCGGCGTGATCGTCGGCGCCGTCGCCGCCGCGGTCGTCGAACGCTCGCTCCTCGGCGGACGCCCACTGCTCGCCGCGCCGTTCGCGACATGGTCGGATCCGCGTGAGCTCGCCGGCTTCGCGCTCGTCGGCGTCATCGCGGGCGTCGTCTCCGGCAACGCGATCTCGGTCATGCACCGGCTGAAAGTCTGGTGGAGCGCGCGCGTGCAATCGATGGTCGTGCGCGCCGCAATCGCGGGCGCGCTCGTCGGCGCGCTCGGACTCATCGCGCCGTCGATTCTCGGCGTCGGCTACGAGTCGGTCTCGCTCTGGCTGCACGGCGGCGGCACCGCGAGCGCGTCGGCGATCGCGTTCGGCGTGAAGACGCTCGCCTTCGTCATCGCGATCAGCAGCGGCGTCCTCGGCGGCACGTTCGCACCGTCGCTGTTCATGGGCGCAGCGCTCGGCTCCGCGATCGGCCACGGCGCGCATCTCCTGTTTCCGTCCGCGCCGATCGATCCGAAAGCGTACGCGCTCCTCGGCATGGGCTCGTTCTTCGCGGGACTGCTGCGCAGTCCGATCGCTGCGGTGCTGATCGTCGTCGAGCTCACGCGCGACTACGACCTCATCGTCCCGCTCATGCTCGCGGTGTCGTTGTCGGTCGCGATCTCGCGGCGCATCTCGCACATGAGCATCGTTGAGCGGCAGATGGCGGACGAAGGCTACGTCGAGCGCCGCGAGCGCACGGATCCGCTGTCGGGAGTGCGCGTCGCGCAAACGATGGGACGCGATCCGATCACGCTCGCGGAGGAGATGACGATCGCCGATGCGTGCGCGCTCGTCGAAGGCGCGCGCCACCGCGTCTTCCCCGTCATCGATGCGCACGGCCGCCTCACCGGCGTCGTGCATCGCGATGCGCTGCAATCCGGAACCGGCGACATCGTGCGCACAATCGCAGAAATGCCGCGACTGATCGTGTTCGAGAACGACCTCGTGCTCGACGTCGTGCGCCGCATGCAACGCGAAGGCATCGATCGCTGTCCCGTCGTCGAGAACGAGGAGTCGATGCGCGTGACCGGCTTCCTCAGCCCGTCCGACATCCTGCGCGCGCGCATGACGACGGAGTCGCCCGCGGCGGAAACGCCGTTCGAGATTTTCGACTGACGCGAGATCACTTCAGCAGCGGATAGGGATTCATCGCGCCGCCGCGAAAGCGGTAGATGCCGTAGTGCAGATGCGGCGGCGTGCCGCGCGCGTTGCCGGAGTCGCCGACCGTGCCCACGACGGTGCCGGCCGGGATGAGGTCTCCCGGATGCACGTTGCCGTACGTCTCGAGGTGCGCGTAGTAATGCCATTGCCCGCCGGGACCGAGGACGCGCACGACGCGGCCGCCGAGGCGGTTGGTGCCGACCGTGAGGACGATGCCGGGCGTGGTGCTGAGAATGGCGCGGCCGCGCGGCGCGAAGATGTCGATGCCCTGATGATGTCGTCCGCCGGAGCGCGGTGCGCCCCACGAGTCGCGCACGTCGCGCGGTTTCAATCCCGCGACCGGTACGGGCAGATGCGCGGGAGCATCCGCGCGAACCAGACGAAGCGCGGCGATCGGATGACGGAACGCGGGTCCCGCTTCGAAGAGGGCGAATGCAATCGCGGCGACGATGACGATCGCCGCAACCGCTGCGGCGCGTTTCATCGCCGCTTGAGATCGACGCGCATGCGGCCGAAGTCGATCACGACGTTGAAGTTCTTGAGGAAGTTCTGGCCGATGATGCCGACGGCGTGCTCTTTCCCTTCCGTCGAATACATGGGAATCGTCTTGAACGTGCCGCCCCACGCGTCGACGCCGACCTCCACGTTCTCCACCTTCGCGCCGTGCTTCATCGCGCCGCCGAGTCCCTGCAGCGTCGCGGTGTGCGCGCTCTGGCCGAACGTCGGAATCGGCATCGACGCCAGTCGCGCCTCGTTGAGGAACGTGATCTCCGAGCCCGTGTCGAGCACGAACAGGAACCAGCCCTTGCGATTCACCGCGCCGCGCACGTGCGGGCGGAAGCCTTCGAAGAACAGGTTCTGATTCGGATCGGGCTTGCGGTCGCGATCCGTGAGATGCGTGAACGTGACGTGGTGCCGGTCGAAATCGAGCTCGAGACGGAATTCCTTCAGCAGGTTGGAGCCGAGGAGGAAGTCCATGTGGAACTCCTTCCCTTCGCGCTTGCTGATCAGGAACCGCATCTTGTCGTCCGGCATGATCGCCACCGGCACGTTGTCGATGGCCATCTTCCCGAGCTCGAGCCGCTCCACGATCCCGAAGTGCACCGGAATGGGCTCGCCGAGGAGACCGTAGAACGTGCCTTCGTAATCGCCTAGGGATTTCACGGGGAGCGAAGACGCGAGTCGCTCGGAGACGATCGACAGCACCGCTCCGGAGTCGATGATCCCTTCGACCTCGCGGTTGTGATTGATGCGCACATTGATGCGCGGCACGTCCGGGCGTCCGAACTTGAATCCGAGTCGCTCGCTCGGCGCGCCGGAGAAGCGGTACACCGGCACGCTCGACAGCGAGCGGAGATAGTCCATGTGCCACGGCTTGATGTGCAGGCCGCGCTCGGATGCGATGGTCGCCCACTCGAGGCTCGCGTCGAAGTTGTTCGACAGGTACTCGACCTGCGAGAGGTTCCACGCCACGTCCGCGTACGCGCTGCGGAAGGGTTCGAGATCGAGCGCGGAACGGAGATGCTCGCGCGCGGAGTCGAGACGGCCGGCGGCGAGATATGCGGTGCCGATCGCGGCGATGTCGGCGGAGTTGCGCTTCGCGCGCGCGTCGGCCGCGGCGGCGGCATCCATCGCGCGGAGGTAGTCGGCCTTGCGCAGCATGCCCTGCAGGTCCGAGCCGCGCTCGATGTTCGTCGGCAGGAGATTCAGCGGACCGACCGAGACCTCGCTGTAGAGCGCACATCCAGCGAGAACGAGGGCAACTGCGGCGGCGACCGGTGCTGCTTTGCGCAACATGTGCAGGTGCACGCGATTGTACGGGCGATCTGACAACGACTCGTGCACGACCCGTGTGGGATTGGTGACGGTTGATCGTTGCAGTCAGGCGCGGACGAGAATGCCGAGCTCGCGGATCTGATACGCGAGCGCCTGCCGCGACATGCGCAGCATCGTCGCCGCGCGATTCTGATTGCCGCGTGCCTCGAGCAGCGAGCGCTCGATGAGATCGCGTTTGAAGCGGCTGACCGCGTCCTGATACGAGCCGGCGACGACGCGCGACGGCGCCACGCTGCGGAGGCGCTCGGGCAGATGCTGCACGTCGATCTCCTTCGCCTCGCCCGCCATCGCGTGCGCGGCGCGGATCGTGTTCTGCAGCTCGCGCACGTTGCCCGGCCATGCGTACGCGGCGAAGATCGCGTCGACGTCCGCGGACAGCAGCGCTGGTCCGGAGCGATGTTTCTCGCGCTCGACGGAGAGGAAGTGCGTCGCGAGCAGTTGGATGTCGTGACCGCGCTCGCGCAGCGGCGGCAGCGCGACTTCGACTCCGCGCACGCGGTAGTAGAGATCATCGCGGAAGCGGCCTTCTTCGACCGCGGCGTCGAGCTTGCGGTTCGTCGCGCTGACGATGCGCACGTCGGCCGAGCGATTCACGGTGTCGCCGACGCGTCGGAACTCGCCCTCCTGCAGAAACCGCAGCAGCTTCGCCTGCGCGGGTAGCGGCATCTCGCCGATCTCATCGAGGAACAGCGTGCCGCCGTCGGTGGTCTCGATGAGTCCCGCGCGATCGCGATCGGCGCCGGTGAACGCGCCGCGCACGTGTCCGAACAGTTCGCTCTCGATGAGGTTCTCCGGCAGCGCGGCGCAGTTGACGGCGGTGAACTGCTTCTGCCGCCGCTGCGACTGCCGGTGGATCGCGCGCGCGATGAGCTCCTTGCCCGTGCCGGACTCGCCGAGGACGCAGACGGCGACGTCGCGCTTGGAGAGGCGGGAGACGAGCGCCTCGAGCTCGCGGATCGCCGGCGACTGTCCGACGATGCCATCGATGCCGCTCGTGCGCGCGGGCGCCGCGTTCTCTTCCTGCTCGAGGAGACGGCGCAGGCGGTGATTCTCGGCGCGCGTGCGGAACATCGCGGCGACGGCGTCGCGCGCGTCGGCCGGCCACTGCGACGAGCCTTCGAGATAGAGGAGCTCGCGATCGCTGCACGCGATCCAATTCGGTTGCTCTTCGATGTCGTCGAACGATGCGGGGATGGTGGAGCCGATGGCGTTCCAGTGTCCGAGTCGATTGCGCGTGGCGAAGCACCACGGCACGTCGAAGTCGTTCGCGTGGAAGGGGAACTCGCGCAGTGCGGCCGCACGCAGCACGTGCAGCTCGGCACCTGCGGGAGCGGTCGCGGTCTCGATGAAGAGGTCGAGCTCTGTTGCGATTTCTTTGCTTCCGTGGCGGAAGGCGAACAGCTTCTCGGAGTTTGTTGCTGGTGGCTGGTTGCTGGTTGTTTGTGGTTTCTCGTGATTCTTGATTCTGTTGTGTCGTCGTTTGAGTTCTTCGTTGCCGGATTTTCCGGTTGAGCGCAGCGGCGACTTTTTGTTTTCGATCCAATCGAGCTCGTCGAGGATCAGGGCGGCGGCTTCGCGGATTTGATCGTGACTTCTCCGTTCGACGAAGACCGCTTGCGCGGCTCTTCTCGCGTCATGAAAGCGACCACGGGAAAAGTCGAGATGCGCAGTGAGGAGTTGCAGTTCGGCGAGGCGCAGCGCGTCGCCGTTTGCGCCGTAGTAGTGGCGGAGGCGCGTGATGCGCTGCGATGCGTGCGCCCATTGCGCATCGTCCGCGGCGAGGTACGCGAGCGTGAAGAGGATGCCGCCCGCGGCGCGATCGCCCTGCGTTTCCTCGAGCTCGCGCAGCGCCGCGATCGCGGTGTGTCGCGCGTCGTTCCAGTCGCCGGCGGAGAAGAGCGCGAAGACGCGATCGAGTGTGGCGTCGACCCGCTCGGTCGTCGTGCGCGCGCGTTCGTGTGACTCCTGCGCGAGACGCGCGGCGTCCGCGCAGTCGTGGCGTTCGAGCGCGCGATAGGTGGCGAGTCGCGAGGCGAGGTAGTGATCGTGCGGGAGCGCGACGTCGGCGCCGAGGAGGCCGCGGTCAAAGTCGAGGCGGATTTTGTCTTCGTCCGTTGACGGCGTGCACGTGGCGAGCACCTCGCGCGCCTCGTCTTCGCGATCGAGGAGGCGCAGCACTTCGGCGTGCAGGAGCGTGGATTCGAACGACGGCTCGATGCGCTCCAGACGCGCGAGCGCGGTGGCGTAGTCGCCCGTGCGGCGTTCCGCGCGCGCGAGCACGAGCTCGTCGCCGTGCGCGAAATCGCGCGCGTCGCGATAGCGGCCGCAGTCGATGAGGGCGTGCGCGTAGCGGCGGGCGAGGCTCGGGGTGAGGAGTGACGACGGCACGCGCTGCAACGCGGCCACCGTTTCTTCAGCGCTGTTCCACTGCGTCGCTTCGAGCACTTCCGCGGCTTTCACGCTCTCGTCGGCGTCGAGCCAGAGCAGCGCGGCGTCGATGCCTTCCGCGTGTGCGG
>DATELS010000020.1:0-3845 GCA_035276365.1 Thermoanaerobaculia bacterium | reverse complement strand
CGCCGACGATCAAAGGAAAGCCGCGGCGGTTCTATTACGCGACGCAGCTCAAGAATCAGCCGCCGACGATCGCGCTGTTCTCGAATACGGATGAGCCGCTGCACTTCTCCTACCGCCGCTACCTCGAGAACCAGTTCCGCGACGCCCTGGGGCTCGTGGGATGCCCCGTGCATTTCGTGGTGCGTGCAAGAAAAGGGATGAAGAAGGAGCGATGATGCGACTGCGACTCGCGCTCGTGACGTTGTCTCTGATCGCGTCGATCGGCGCGATGGCGCAGACGCCCGCGCCGCTTCCCAAGCTCGATCCCGCGACGTTCGATCCGTACCTCGGCACGTATCGCTTCGCCTCGGGACGTCTGCTCGTGATCGGTCGCACGGAGCGCCGTCTGTACGCATACGAGCCGGGGACGGAACGCGTTCGCGCGCTCGATCGCGTCGACGATCGCACGTGGATCGCCGGTCCTTCGTTGCTCGCGTTCAAGCCGGAGGAGTTTCGCGTGCGCTTCCTGCGCAACAACGCCGGAGCGATCTCCGCACTGCGTTACGAGGAGCCGGGCCGCGCGGCGATGCAGGCGGCGAAGTCGCGCGCGTACACCGAGGAGCAGGTGACGTTTCGCAACGGCGACGTGACGCTCGCCGGCACGCTCTTCCTGCCCGCATCGAAAGGCCCGCATCCGGCGATCGTCGTCGGACACGGCTCCGGCGCGCAGGATCGCAACGGATTTCTGTCGACGATTCGCTTCTTCGCCGATCACCTCGCGCGACACGGAATCGCCGTGCTGACGTATGACAAACGCGGCACGGGACGCTCGACGGGCGACTGGTCCCGCGTCGGCTTCACCGAGCTCGCCTCGGATCTCGTTGCCGGTGTGCGCATGCTGCGCGAGCGCCCGGAGATCGATCGCACGTTCGTCGGAGTCGGCGGCAGCAGCCAGACGGGTTGGGTCGCCGCGAAGGCGACGATGCAACTGCCGGACATCGCGTTCGTCTGCATCGTGTCCGCGGGCGGTAGCGGGCTGACGGTCGAAGAACAGAATTTGTACAACACGGAAGTCGAGATGCGCGCGCAGAAGTTCAGCGACGAGCAGGTGCGTCTCGCACTCGATCTGCAGCGACGCTTCTTCGACGTGCTCCGTCGCGGCGAAGGCGCGGACGCGCGCGAATACGACGAGGCCACACGCGCGGCACAGAAAGACGCGAAGCTCGCCGAGTGGCTGTTTCCGCTGTCGTCGGAGATCGACTGGAAGAATCGCAGCGCGTGGTACACCGCGCTCGAAGTCTTGTTCGATCCGTTGACTGCCTGGCGCGCCTATCCCGGCCCGGTCCTCGGCGTCTTCGGAGAGCTCGATGCGCAGACGCCGGTCGCGCAGGTCGTGCCGCGCCTCACCGAGGCGTTGATGTCGCGGAAAAACACCGACTTCACCATCACCGTGTTTCCGAAGGCCAGCCATTTGCTGATGGAGGCGACGATGCCCAGCGACGCCGAGCTCGAGAACCTGCAGCGCTTCGTGCCCGGCGCCTACGACTTCATCAGCGACTGGCTGTGGGGTCGCGTGAAGCGCAACCATCGATAGAATGCCGCCGACCACGAAAACGTTGGACAACTAGCGCCGATGAAGCCACCCGAGATCATCACCCTCACTCCAGGCAAACGCGTTCTCTTCCTCACGAAAGATCCCGACCTCATCCGCGGGCAGCTCGCGGGCGAGCTCGACCTGCAGATGAAAGACCTGCGCGTCGAGGATCTGCTCGACGACATCAACACCGACGCGATGACGCCGGCGTGGGTGTGCTTCGACTTTCGTCCCGAGGACATCGCGAGGAATGCGTATGCGGGGTTGATCGTCAACAAGGAGCGGCTCTTCCCGCCCGACGCGCTGCGCAACGGCAACTTCGAAGTCATCGTCTCCGGATTGCGCAAAGGTGTCGGCAGCTCGCGCGAGACCGCGACGCAGTGCGAAGTCTTCAGCGGCATCCGCATCGCCGTCGCGGCGTCGTTCGCGCCGATTCACGCGGGCAACAACATCAATCAGGGACTGCTCATGGCCAACCACGAGCAGCTCGTTCGACTGCAATCGGGCGAGGGCGTGCCGCTGCGCGAGCTGTACGAGCGCTACGACCCGATCACGCGGCTCATCATCGCCGAGGGGGGATTGTTCCCGTTCTCGAAGGCGGTGGCGCGGGGCGAGATCGAGCTGCCGGTGCCGCACAACGCGCCGCGTCCGATGACGATGGGGGAGAAGATCCTCGCGCGTCACATGCGCGGCGTGCGCGACGACGAGCGCTACGTCAAGCCGGGCGACGCGGTCGTCGTCGACGTCGACGGCGGCTACACGCATGAGTTCACGACCGCGCAGGTGCATCACTTCCTCGAGCAGGAGTACGGCGCGGACTACGAGATCGCGAATCCGCAGAAGTTCGCCGTCTTCGAGGATCACCTCATCTACACCGACGACGTGCCCGCGATGCGTCCGTTCATGGACAAGATCCGCGTGCTGCGCGAGATGCAGCGCACGTATCAGCGCCACACCGAGTGCCGCGACTTTTCGGCGAAGGACAACATCTCGCCGGGCATTTGCCACGAGGTCGCGCGCGAGGCGTTCATCGATCCGGGCGACTTCATTCAGGCGACCGACAGCCACACGTGCATGGGCGGCGTGAACAACGCGCTGGCGTGGGGCGTCGGCGCGACTGAGTACGCGAACCTCGCGCACTCCGGCTTCACGACGGTGAAGGTGTCGGAGTCGATCCGCTTCGAGCTCACCGGCGCGCTCGCGCCGAACGTGACCGCGAAGGACGTCATGCTGTTCATCCTGCACACGTACGCGCGCGAGCAGAAGACGCTCGACCGGATCATGGAGTTCACCGGCCCGGGACTGCGCACGCTGTCGCTCGACGAGCGCGCGACGCTCGCGAACATGGCCACGGAGTGCACCGCGCGCACGGCGATCGTCGAGGCGGACGAGAAGACGTTCGAGTGGATCGCATCGATTCGTCCCGACGCGGACATCGATGCGCTGCGCGCGCGCGCGGTGTCGCCCGATCCCGACGCGGAGTACGCGGGCGGCGTGCATGTGATTGATCTGGCGACGATTCAGCCGATGGTCGCGCATCCGGGCGATCCCGATCACGGCATTCCGTCCGATCCGACGAACGGCGCGATGATCGATGCGATCGGCGACGTGAAGATCGACATCGCGTACGCGGGCTCGTGCACCGCGGGCAAGGTCGACGACTTCCTCTTCTACCACCAGGTGGCGAAGGAGGCGGTCGACGCGGGGCTGCGCGTCGCGGACGGCGTGCGCTTCTACATCCAGTTCGGCTCGCACATGGTGGAGACGTTCGCGCGCGAGAACGGGCTGCTCGACACGTTCGAGCGCGCCGGCGCGATCGTGCTCAATCCCGGCTGCGGCGCGTGCATCGGCTGCGGTCCCGGCGTCTCGGACAGCGGCGAGCAGGTGACGGTGAGCGCGATCAACCGCAACTACAAGGGTCGCTCGGGGCCGGGCAAGCTGTGGCTCGCGTCGCCGCTGACGGTCGCGGCGTCTGCGTTCACCGGGACGATCACGGCGTATGAGCCGGGGATGTTCGCGCGCCGCGCAGCGTCCGCGCCAGCGTCTCCGCAAAACGCTCCGCTTCCTCCGGCTGCAGCGTCGCGATCGTGACGCGAATCGCGGGCGGGCTGGCGATGCGATAACGCTCGCCGGCCTTGACCGCCCATCCTTCATGCAGCATGGCCTGCACGGTCGCGCTTTCTTCGGCGACGGGGATCCACACGTTGAGTCCAGACACGCCGTGCGCGGCGATGCCGCGCACGCGGAGCGCGCGGAGAAGCGCGTCGCGCCG
>DATELS010000019.1:0-8703 GCA_035276365.1 Thermoanaerobaculia bacterium | reverse complement strand
GTACGGAGCGTTGGTGGTGCCGGTCGTGGCGATGCCGCCGAGTCCCGCGTGCGAAGCCTGCGAGCTCGAGTCCGCGCCGCCGACGACGGTGTTGCCGACGGTGCGGCCATGCGGATCCGCGTTCTGGCCGTCGGACGTATTCGCCCAACCGCCGACGTAACCCTTCTCGGTGACGTTGATGCTGGAGTCGCAATCGACGTACGTGATGCCGGTCGTGGTGACGTCGACCTTGAACTCGCGCGTGACGGTCGCGGCGAGCGTCTCGACGCGCGCGCCGCTCAGCACGAGCAGATTCGCGAGCGTCAGCGGCGCCTGCGGCGCGAGCACCGCGCCGCCGCCGATGAGCGCGATGCTCTTCCCGGCGAAGCTCGGAGCCTCCGCGGCGGTGATCGCCTTCGGGTCGGTGTACGTGAAGTCGACGTTGACGAGATCGAGCGTGATCGGGAGCTCGACCGTGTGCGCGGCGACAGTGTCTTCCACGACTGCAGTGATCGTGAGCGGTCCCGCGGCGGGAGTCTGCGGGAAGGTGTACGTCGCGCCGTACTCGGTGCCGGAGACGAGCGCGCCGGTGACGACCGTGCCGCTCGTGCCGATGTTGAACTTGACGGAGCGGATGTCCTGATCGACGACGTTGAGCCGCAGCTTGAGCGCGAAGTTCGTCGCCAGCGCAGGCAGCGCGCCGCGATCGGTCGGGCACAGCCACGTGACCTTCGGCGCCTCCGGATCGTTCGCGCCTTTGTAGAGCAGATCGTGCGTGGTCGAGCGGATGTTGCCGTTGAAGTCCTTGGCCTCGACGACGATCGGAATGTACGCGTCGTCCGCCTTCGACTTCACCTCGATCTGTACGGAGGTGAACTTCTGCGAGCCGGCGAGCGGTCCCGTGGTCTGCGACGCGGTGGCGTAGGTGTCGCCGTCGACGCGGAAGGTGACGCTCTGCACGCCGGTCTCGCCATCGCTGACGATCGCCTGAATGACGAACTTGTCTTTGTTGAAGAAGGTCGTGTTGGCCGGAGGCGTGACGGAGATGATCGTCGGCTGAATGGTGTCGGCCGCGATGTCGATTTGCGCAGTGACCGGCGTCGACGTGAGTCCGCGAACATCGGACACGGTGACGCTGAGCGTGGCCTTCTCCCCCGCCTTCGCATCGCTCGGCAGCGTGTGCGTGAACTTCACCTCAGGCCAGTTGCCGTTGGCGAGTCGCGTGTACGACTGCGTGACGTTGGTCGTGAGCGTCGTGCCGTTGCTGCGCGGCACGGACATGGTCATGTTGACGCTCGCGAAGGAGCCTTCGTCCTGGAAGGTGACGATGGAGTTGAACGTAGTCGACGGGAACGCGGAGCCGGTGGACGGCGTGAGCACGACGTTCACGGGCGCGGCGTTCGGCTTGACGGTCCACGTGACGAGCGACTTCGGTCCCTGATTGCCGGACGCGTCGTACGCCTGCGCGCCCACCGTGAACGTCGTCCCACTCGCCGGCGCCTCGGGGCCCAGGACCTTGGTGGAGAACGGCGACGCGGTGACGGTCGCGAACGGCTTCTCGACGCCGTTGGTGACGGTGAAGTACTCGACCTTCTTGATGTCGGTGGCGATGGAGCCGGTCGCGCTGCCGTTGCGCAGCTCGATCTTCAGCTCGTACTCGGAGCCGGAGACGAGTTGCTCGGTCGCCGCGGGCGAAATGAAGACGACATTCGGCGCGACCTGGTCGAACGAGAAGAAGTGATAGGTCTGCTCGACGAGGACGTTGCCCTGCGGGTCGCGCACGCCGGAGAAGACGACGCGGTAGTACGACTCGGGGAGAATCGGATTCACATCATCCGGCGCGATGAAGAGCGTCATGTTCGTCGCGGGATCGACGAACGCGTGCGCCTGCAACTCGCCGATGATCGACGCGGTCGCGCCGCCCGGCGACGCGAGCTTGTAGACGTGGAAGACGCCGTTGCCGCCGCTCTTCCACGAGTTCGGATCGATCGGCTCGTTGAAGCGGAACTCGAACGTCGTCGCGGCCGGGATCGGGCTCGCGGGCAGCACTTTCTGCACGCGCGGCTCGGCGTAGTCGGAGGTCGTGAAGGTGAAGCCGCGCGTCGCGGGCAGCGGATGTCCGGTGAGATCGGTGACGGAGCCGGAGACGATGACGCGATAGAGCGTGTTGCTGCGCAGCGGGAAGCCGCTCGCGGGACGCGGCGGCGTCATCGTGACGGCGAACTTGCCGCCGTCGAGCGAGCGCGTGGTGAGCGCGCAGTTGACGGGACCGTTGTCCGCGTCGAGGAGTTGGAAGTTGTTCGTGCCGATGCCGGTGACCGGCTCGCTGAACGTGACGGTGATGCTCGTGTCGGGCGAAACGTTCGTTGCGCCGTCCGCGGGTGCGATGCCTTCGATCTGCGGTGCCGTCGCGTCGAGCTTCACGCTCGGCGCCTCGACGATCGCGTCGCCGGCTTGCACGTTCTTCGAGGTGCTGCCGCCGACGGTCGTGTCATCGGGTCCGATGAAGACGAGACCGACGGTGGTCACGCCGCTCGCGGGCGTGGGGATACCGAGGAAGGTGTAGCGGCCGTTCGCGTCGGTGCGGAACTCGGCGGTGTGTCCCGCGTAGTTCGCGACGACGCGCGTGCCGATGGACGGTCCGCCCGCTTCCGCCTCGACGTAGCCGGTAACGCCGGCGTACGTGCCGAGCGCGATGGTGACGGTGGCCGGAACGGACTGGCGTTGAATGGTGGTCGACGCGGCGCCGGTGAACTTGCCGTCGATGGACGACGCCTGCACGTACACGCCGCCGAGGCGGAGATTGCGCACGACAGCCTGTCCGGAGGAATCGGTGTAGACCGTGACGTTCGAGACCGTGACCTTCGCGCCGCTCGCGGGAGCGCCGCCCTGCGTCACCGTCACGCGCACTTCGCCGTACGCGGGATAGACATAGATGAAGGGATTCGTCGCCGTGCCCGTGGGGAACGCGCCGCCGAGGTGAATGCTCGGAGTCTCGTCGCCCGGCTGCCAGATGCCGATGCCGTAACCGCTGTTCTCCATGAGGCCGGGGAACTGCAGCGGATTGCCCTGCAGTTGCCGCTCGTAGTCGCAGTGGCGTCCGCCGAAGATGTCGGTGTAGCAGCGCTGCACGACTTCCATGCGCACCGGCGGGGCGAGGACGTCGGACTTGTTGCCGAAGTCGTCCGGCAGATACGCCGCGAAGTGCAGCGTCTCCGTCGGCTCGAGCTCGAGATTCACGGTGCGATACGGATCGAGGATGCTGAGCGAGCGATCCGCGTGCGCGCGGCGATTCGTCAGCGTGTCCTTCGCGTCGAGCGCGAAGTTGCCTTCACGGACGCCGAGGAAGACGAAGAAGCCGTCGGTGTCGGTGGAAGCCTGCGTTTGATAGTTCGAGGCCGTGAGCCGGACATGCGAGCCCGGAACCGGCGCGTGATTGTTCTCGGGATCGGTGAGCGTGCCGTCGACCTTGCCGCTGAACTCGAGCTCGAGGCGCGCGGTGCCGATGCCGTCCTTCGGGACGAAGACCGATTCCGTCTTACTGGTTTTCCCGAGTGCCTTCGAGTAGGCGGAGACGTAATACGTGCCCACCGGCAGCTCGTCGAACTGAATCGAGCCGGTGGCGTCGGTGCTGCCGAAGTCGAACGCGCGACCGCCGCCGTTGTACACGCTCACTTCCGCGTTCTGCACTTCGGCGTACGACTGGTTCGGATCGACGACGGTGACCTTCGCCGATCCAACGCCACCCGCGCCGCCGGTGACCGCGATGTATGCCTTCGGCGACGCTTCGGCGCCTTCTTCATCGATGCGGCCGGTCCAGTCGCCGCGCAGTTCTTCGTTGCCCGGATCCCATCCGGTCGCGCGCAACGCGCCGACGAAGACGTTGTTGATGACGAAGCGTCCGCCGATGTCCGCGGCCAGCGGCTCGATGTTGCGTCCGAAGCTGCGGTTGGGGAAGTCGAGCTCGCGCAGATAGAACTTCGCGAGCGGCACCGGCGCGTTGTCGCTGTAGTCGTTCGGCGTGTCGTCCGGAACGTTGTTGGCGACGTTGTTCGGGTCGTACTTTTTGTAGTCCTTGTAGACGACCTGGCCGTCGACGAAGCCGCGCTTGCGCAGAACGACGGACATGTTCTCGACGACGCCACCATTGCCCGGCGTTCCCGCGCTGGAGAAGCCGATGCGATAGATGCCGCTCTGCGTGACCTGCGCGGTGACCGTGACGGTGGTCGCACTCGGCTGATCGAAGAACTCGAAGCGGCCGTCCGGTCCCGTGATCTGCGGCCCGGGATCGCTGCGTCCGTTGTAGATCGTCACCGATGCGCCGGCAACGGGAGTCACGCCGTCGATGGCGTAGACGGTGCCGCGCACGCGCGCGAGCGTGTTGAGCTGCAGCACGTGATCGTTGAAGTCGCCGTCGAACGCGAGCTGTGAGCCCGCGCCGGCGTAGCCGTACTGCGGATGCGCGCTGGCGACGTTGTAGCTCGTGAGCGCGGGGATCTTCGTGAAGACCGCCCAGTCGGCCTCGCCGTTCTTCGCAGTCGACTCTTCGAGCGTCTGCGGCACGGTCGTTTGCTCGCCCTCGTACCAGACCGGATACGTGAGCTTCACGGGCGTGATGAGGTCGAACTGCGAGCGCACTTTGACGCGCACCGTTCCTTCGCCGGGAAGGCGCAGCGTGAGCGCGGCGATGTGTCCGTTGAACTCGACGCGCGCGCGGCCGTTGGTGAGCTGATCGCCGTACGGACGCGTGTCGACGACGCCGTCATCGGGACGCACGCCGGTGGGCACCGCCCAGATCTCGTACGTCTGTCCGACCGGCACGTCCTTCAGTTCATAGACGCCGGCCTGTCCGACCGCTTCACGCAACACGTCGGGCGGGAAGCCCGGAACGATGACGCGGTAGCCCGGCACCGGACGTCCGGCCGCGTTGAGCAGGCGCACGCGAATGGTGCCGGTGCCGCGGCTGAACGCATTGATGAAGATCGAGACGTTGTTCGGTCCTGTCTCCGTGAGACTGGGCACGGTCACCGTGTTCACGCGCTGCGTCGCGGGGTCGTACGCGGTGATGTTCTTGCCGCTGAAGACGTCGGGCAGGTTCTCGTAGACGAACTTGCCGTTCGCGTCCGCGGTGACGACGCGATAGCCGGCGATCTTCACGAGCGCGCCCGGAACGCGTTCGCTCACGCCGGGCTGCAGCGGGTTCTCGCGCCACACCTCGCCGTTGAGCGTGACGAACTTCATCGTCGGCGCGATGAGGAAGAGGAGGTTCGCCTCCTTGATCTCGTTCGCCTTGAGGTCGATGTCCGCCGCGACGGATTGCCGCGCGACGACCCAGTCTTCCGCGAGCACGGTGACGAAGCCCGCGGGAACTTTGTCGAACTCGAAGCGGCCGTTCGCATCGGTGAGGCCGTCGACGAGGCCGTAGCCCTGGCTGTACACGCCGACGTGAATGCCGGCCATCGTCGCGTTCGTGTCCGAGCGGCGCACGACGCCGTACACCTTGCCGACGCCGGGGAACGGCTGGCGGAAGATGGAGAGGTTCTGCGTGACGAGCTGTCCCGGCGTGGCGATCTCGTTCGCCGCATACGTGACGTTGCCCGGTTCGTCTTTCGCGCTGAACGTCAGCGGTCCGACCGGCAGATCCTCGATGCGATAGAAGCCCTGCGCGTCCGTCTTCGCCGTGCGGAACTGCGAGAACATCGTGCTGCCGATGGTCACCGTCGCGCCCGCGGCGATCGTGCCGTCGTTGTACTTCACGTAGCCCTGCGCCGCGCCGCGGCCGAGGTACTGCAGGTTGACGAAGTGCACCTTGCCGGGGAGACGCACGGAGCCTTCGACCGTGGCCTTGCCGTTCGCGGTGGAGAAGCCTTCCAGGCGATACGCGCCCGACCACGACGCGTCGATCTGGCGACGGATGAACTCGAAGAGGAACGAGCCGTCGGCCTGCGAGACGTCGTACTGCGGCGTGCCGCGCGGATCGGGGCTGTTGTCGTTCGGCAGGTACTGCGCGATCTGCACGTCCGCGCCGGCGATCGGCGTGTTGTCGCCTTTGATGACCTTGCCGTAGATGATTCCGCCCGGAAGATCGTTGTCGATCTTCGGCGAGACTTTGTCGGCGAAGGAGACGCTCTGATCGTTGATCGGATCGATGAGCGAGCCGACTTCGATCGTGTACGTCGCGTTCTGCGACAGCGTGTGCGCGAACGTCGTGTTGACGGTGCGTCCGTCGTCCTGCAGCGCGGCGGCGGAGATCGGACGCGGCGCCTTGTAGACGACGCTGTCGCGATTGAAGTCGATCGCGCCGGTGAACTTCGTGCGGAGATCGACGCCCTGCGGCACCTTCACCGGTCGGTTGAAGAGCACGGACACTTTGTGCCCGTCTTCATCGAGGTGCAGGTCCTGCCGGGCGCCGACGATGCGCAGCGGCGCGGGAGAGACGGTGGCGATGGTGGCGACGCCGACGATGCCGCCGTTGTCGAAGCGCGCGTTGAGCGAGCTCGAGCCGCGCGAGAGGTTGATCGTGATCGGCTCGTTCTTCGTGCCGTTCAAGTCAAAGTGTGCGCGCTTGAGCGAGCCGTCTGTCGTGTTCGGATAGAGGATGTCGAGTTGGAACGCGCCATCCGCGGCCGGCGTGACGACGACGTCCGTGTCTTCCGTCCAGCGTCCGACGAGTCCGAGCTCGCCGTTCTCCCCAGCCCCGTTGAAACGCGAGACGTCGGAGAACGGGAGATTGCGCACCCAGCCATCCGCGGCTTCGTTCGGGATGTCGGTGCGTCGCGCGCTCGCGTGGCCCGTGAACGACAACGCGTACGGACGCGTGCCGGTCGCGGCGCCATGCGCGAGTGCGGCGATGAAGCCCTGGCGATGCGCGGTCGCGCTCGCGAACGCGTCGAAGAACGAGGTCATCGTCGCGGGCACGTTGTCGATCGTGCCGAGTCCCGTCGCCTCGAGCTCGCGCATGACCGCGGCGCCCGCGCCGCGTCCCGACTTCTCCTGCCGGCGCAACTGGTCCCACTCGCGCAGCTCGTAGCCGCCGTTGCCGAGGAGGTCGAGGGCCATGTTGGCGATGGAGTCGCGCTTCGCGGCGGGATTCGAGTCGGTGATGAAGATGCGCTGGCCGGCGCGCGCGATGTCGACCGCGCGCTGGAAGACGTCGGTCTTGATGACGCGCGGGAACTTCGCGGTCATCTGATTCAGCGGTGCCGTCGCGAGCGAGTATCCGAGTCCGAAGAGCAGCAGGTTCGCGTCGACGATGTCCTGCTTCACGTACTGCGCGTAGTGCGGCATGATCAGCGTCGCCGGCGACAGCGGGATGCCGGTCTCGCTCACGCCCATGTGCAGGCGCACGCTCGCGCTGAGATTGTCGGTGCTGCTCAGCGTGCCCGCGGTCGCGAACACGTGTCCCGTCACGTTCGAGCGCAGGCGGTACTCGATGAGACGCATGTCGCCCGCGGGGATGGTCAGTTCGTCGGACTGCTCGCCGTTCAGGCGGCAGACGTTCGCGTTGGGATTCTCATCGCACGACTCGACGCCCGATGTGACGATGATGGTCTGGTCGGTCGCCGACATGTTGGTGATGAAGGAGTACGTCGAGTACTCGACACCTTTGCGAACGGTGTCCGGGTGCGAGAAGTTGATGTTGAAACGCGGGTCGTGCACGACGATCGCCGCGCTCGGCGTCGCTCGCATCGGCACGTCGATCTGCCCTTCCTGACGCAGCACGGCGCGCAGGTCGAAGTCGATGCGATGCGTGCCCGGCTCGAGTCCCTCGAGCGTCCACTCCGCCTCGCCATGCGCCTGCGCGACGAGGAAGGTGACGCCGGTCGTCGGCTCGACGATGGGCACCGGTTGTCCGAACGAGACCTGCGGCGCGGTCTTCACGGTGCGCAGCGCGGTCGGGATCTTGATCGTGGCCTTGATGTCTTCGAGTCGCGCGGCGCTGCCTTCCGGCGCACCGTTGGTGACCATCACGGCGACGGCGAAGAACTGGTGCAGCACGGCGAGGCTGTTCGGGATGACGATCGCCGCGGGAATGCTCGTGCGCGCGCCTTTGACCGCGCGCTCGATGGGATCTTTGCCCGGCTCCGGAAGCTCGCCTTCTTCGGCGAAGTCCATCGGAATCATCTGCGGCGGCGACCAGCGCGGCGGCTCGACGAGTCCGACCGGCGGCAGCGAGTACGGCTGCTCTTTGACGACCGGCTGCACTTCATGCGTGCGCGGATCGATGATCACCGGGAACGGGATCTTCACTTCCTGCCCGTCGATGATGAAGGTGAAGGAGTACTCGTAGACGTCGTAGTTGCGCGAGTCGACGACGATGCCGCGCGCGCGCAGCTCGTCCGGAGAAAGCTGCTTGACGCTGACTTTGGTCTGGAGCAGATCAGCGACGGTGATGACGGACGTTGCCGGCGTTGCGTACTGCAGGAACTCCGTGCCCTTCACGAGGCGCACGTTCTGGAGGTAGTAGATGCCCTGCTGCGCGAGTCCCGGGATCTGGAAGCGATGGCCCGGCGCGGTGGTCAACTGGATGGGCGTTTCGATTCCCGGTCCCGTGAGCTCGCCGACGGCCATGACGCCTTCGAGCGCGACGGCCTCGTCATCGCGCTTGCCGCCGAACTCGGTCGCGACGGTCGTCGGCAGGTCGACGCTCGTCGTCACGCTTTCGGTGATGACTTTCAACCCTGCTCCCTGAATCCGCAGGCTCGTGCTGGTAATACTCGCCTC
>DATELS010000018.1:0-13666 GCA_035276365.1 Thermoanaerobaculia bacterium | reverse complement strand
CAATGGTCTTAAGATAAGGAACTGAGGTTTCCGACTGGGGGGACGAGATGGGTGTGCGTCCGGTTGGGGTGACCCTTGGTTCGTTGAGTAAGTTCTTTCCTGAACAAGAGATCGAAGCGATTCTGGAGGCAACCGGCAGCGCCAGTATTCGGCGTCGCAAACTGCCCGCGCTCGATCTTGTGTACTACCTGGTCGCGCTCGGATTGTTCGCGAGTGAAGGGTGCCGCTCAGTGCTGCGGCGCGTGCTCCTGAGGCGCGACACCCGCACGGAGGAAGAGCTCGAAGCGCTCTGCTCGGATTCGGCGATCAGCCAAGCGCGATCGCGACTGGGTTGGAAGCCTCTGCGGGCGTTGTATGAGACGGTTGTGAAGCCGGTCGCTACTCGAGCAACGATCGGAGCGTGGTTCCGGCGGTGGAGAGTCGTCACTCTCGACGGATCGGTTCTCGATGTGGCGGATACTCGGCGGAACGAGCGTGCCTTCGGCAGGCCGGGATCGAGCCGTGGCAAGTCGGGCTTTCCGCAGATCCGTTTCGTGTCTTTACTGGAGAACGGAACGCATGTGCTCTTCGGTGCGGAAATGGGCCGCTACAACACAGGCGAAGCGACGCTGGCGAAGAAGGTGGTGACGCGGCTGCCGGCGGACTCGATCTGCTTGACGGACCGAAATTTCTTCAGCTATGCGCTCTGGAAGAAAGCACTTGCGACTGGAGCAGCCCTGTTGTGGCGTGCTCGCGCGGATCTGATTCTGCCGAAGATCAAGCGTCTGGCCGACGGGACGTATCTGACCATGCTTTATCCGTCGCCCAAAGCCCGAGCTCGCGGTGTCGATGGGATTCCAGCGCGGCTGATCACGTACCGTTTGCGTGGCAGTGGTGAAGAGTACCGGCTTCTTTGCTCGATTCTCGACCCTCGAAAAGCGCCGGGCATCCAACTCGTCAACCTTTACGCGAACCGCTGGACCGTCGAGACGGTGTTCGCAGAACTGAAGACCAAACTCCGCGGTGCACGAGTGGTTCTGCGAAGCCGGATTCCGAGCCACACGCGGCAGGACTTCTACGGTCTGCTCCTGGCGCACTACGGCCTTCGAGCCCTCATGCACGAGGCAGCCCTCGAGAACAAGCTCGGAGCCACCGATCTGTCCTTCGTCCACGCGATCCGCACGACCGCAAGGTACCTCGCGCTGGTTTCTTTTTTTCCCTCTGCGCCAGAAGAAGCTTTCCAGATCACT
Source organism: Thermoanaerobaculia bacterium (assembly GCA_035276365.1). Lineage (GTDB taxonomy): Bacteria > Acidobacteriota > Thermoanaerobaculia > Gp7-AA8 > Gp7-AA8 > QHVT01. Next base: position 12,437 of record DATELS010000018.1, on the reverse strand, counting down.
CTTACGTGAACTGGCCGAGGAAAGAATCAAACGCCGCCCTTATCGTCACTCCCCACGCGCGATCAAACGGAAGATGAGCAACTACCTGACTACAACCAGGGCGACGCGGACTCGCTCCACGAAGATCATTCAGATGGAAGCATCCTTAACTTAAGACCATTGCACCTAGCCGGCACGGCCGGCTGCGTTCAGGGCCATAGGCCGGTTGGACGTGCGGTCGCTCCGTGGGCGGCCTTCGCGTCACCTCACGCTGAGGTCGCACCTCGGGTTCGCTTTCAGGTGTTCAAAGTGCGCGGCTTGGCCCGTCGTTCCTTTTTGTGCGCGCGGACGCGTTGCTGGCATCTGGAACAGCGGAACTCCGGCGAGCCGCCCCGTGCGCGCAGCCGCAACGCCGTCTCGACGTCGATCGTGCTCCCGTTCAACGTGCACGTTGTGGACTTCGGCATGGGCGTCCTTCCTAGTTCGCAACCGTCGCGCGCTGCAGCACTTCCGCGACCCGGCTCGCAAACACGAGTGGGTCGACCGGCTTCCGCAGGTAGGCGTTGAAGCCGGCGTGGTCGATGCGCTCGGCAGTGTCGGGCTCGGAGAGCGCGGTCACGGCCATCACGGGGACTGCGCGCGCCGAAGTCATCGCGCGGATTTGCGCGAGCAGCGCGAAGCCGTCGCGGTCGGGGACGGCGATGTCGGTGACGACGAGATCGATCGGCAGGATGCGCAGCAGGTCGATCGCGACGGCGACTCGATCCGCCACTTCAATCGTGCCGCCGAAGCGGCGCACGACCGCCGCGAGCAGCGTGCGCGTCTCGGCGTCGTCGTCGACGATCAGCACGCGCTTGCCGCGCAGGTCCACGATCGCATCCGGCGCCCGCTCGGACGTCGTCTGTGCCGGCGCCTTCACGAGCGGCAGCGTGACGACGAACGTCGCGCCGCGGCCGGCGCCGTCGCTCGTCGCCTCCACCGTGCCGCCGTGCAGCTCGGTCAAGTGCTTGACGATCGTCAGTCCGAGTCCCAGACCGCCGTGGCCGCGCGTGCTCGACGAGTCGGCCTGGCGGAACGGCTCGAACACGTGATCGAGCAGCTCGGGCGCGATGCCGTGTCCGTTGTCGCGCACCGTGATCGTCGCGGAGCGTCCCGCGCGCGCGACCGCGATCGTCACGCGCGTGTCTTCGTCCGAGTACTTGATCGCGTTGGAGAAGAGGTTCCACACGATCTGACGCAGCCGCGTGGCATCGCCCATCACCACCGCGCGCTCGCGATCGAGCTGCACCTGCACGATGATGCGTTTCGCCTCCGCGGCGAGGCGGCACGTCTGCACCGCTTCCTCGACGACGGAGCCGAGGTCGACGAGCTCGCGCTGCATGGTCACTTTGCCGGTCACGATCTTCGAGAGATCGAGCAGGTCATCGACGATCGACGCCTGCGTGCGCGCGCTGCGCTCGATCGTCTCCACCGCGGTGCGCGTCATGTCCGGATCGAGTCCGCCCAGCGTGAGCAATCGCGCCCAGCCGAGGATGGCGGTGAGGGGAGTGCGGAGCTCGTGGGAGAGCGTGGCCAGGAACTGGTCCTTCGCGCGATGCGACTCCTGCGCGAGCTCGTACAACCGCCGCAATTCTTCCTCGCCCTCGCGACGCGCGGCCAGCGACTCGCACAGCGCCTTTTCCAGCTCGATGCGCTGGCGGATCTCCGTCTCCAGCGCCTGTGTGCGCTGCTGCAGCGCGGCGATGAGTCGCGACGGATCTTCATCGTCCACGGTGTCGACGGGAATGACGTGCGTGTGCGTCTGGCAGACGGCGTCGAAGAGATGCCGATCGGATTCCTTGACGAATCGCCCGAACGCGTACGCACAGAAGAGCGAGAACGTGTGGCGCTGTCCCAGCTCGTTCCACAACTCCTCGAGCTTCACCGCCGCCTCCGGATTTCCTTCCTGCCAGAGGATGTCGACCATCTCGCCGTACGCGCGCACGGTGCCGTGACGCTGAATCGTCTCGCCGACGATCGCGCCGACCGAGGACATGAAGCGCTGCGGATCGGGAACCGCGCCGGTCATGAACGCGCTGAGCGTTTCGTGCGCGTCGAGAAGATGCAGACGCGCGTTCGCGGCATCGATCCCGTGCGCCTGCAGCGCGGCGGTGAAGCGCGGATGCCGCTCCTTGCGCGCGATGACGATCAGCGGATCGCCGGCGTGCGCGCCATTGGCGAGGAACTCGCCGACGAGGGAGAAGAGCGAGTCCTCATCCTCGTAGAACTTGACGAGATGGGCGGACTCCGCCGTGTGCGGAACGGGCAAACCGGATGTGACGGACATTTCTTACGGAATCACATGCCATCCGAATGCCACACGACGCAACTGCTATGATTCGCGGCCATGTCCGAAAAGGTCCCGGAGCCGGCGGCCTCGCTGCACACGCCGTGGACCACGTCCCTCGACGATCCCGACGGCCTGCAGCGCAAGCTGACCGAGCAGCGTATCCAGGGCGAGCAGCTCCGCCTCCTCGGCACCGCCATTCACGTCGCCGCGGACGGCATTGCCATCATGACGCCGGCGGTGGAGGCGGTCGGTCCGCGCATCGCCTTCGTGAACGACGGCTTCTGCGCGATGTACGGCATCCAGCGCGAGGACATCATCGGCCAGACGCCGCTCGCGTTCGGCATCGTCGAGCGCCAGCAGTCGATCTATGACGCGCTGCTGCAGCATGTCTTCGAGCATCGTCCGTTCGATGCCGAGGCGACGGCGCGGCGGGCGAATGGAGTGGAGTTCGAGCTCGACCTCCAGCTCGTGCCCATCGAAGACGCGGGACAGCTCACGCACTGGGTCGCGTTCCTGCGCGACGTCACGGTCACGAAGCATCAGGTCACGTCGCTGCGGCATCAGGCGATGCACGACGGACTCACCGGCCTGCCGAATCGCACGATGCTCTTCGAGTCGCTGGAGCGCTCGATCGAGCTCGCGCGCGCGCAAAAGTCGGCGCTCGCGTTGATGCTGATGGACCTCGACCGCTTCAAGGAAGTCAACGACACGTTCGGCCATCACTTCGGCGACGCGCTGCTGCGGCAGGTCGCGTTCCGTCTGCACAATCAGGTGCGCGGCGACGACATCGTCGCGCGACTCGGTGGCGACGAGTTCGCGGTCGTACTGTCGCACACCGCGGACATGCGCGCGGCCGCGATCACGGCGCGTCGCATTCTCAACGCGCTCGAGCAGCCCTTCGTGATTGAGACGCAGGTGCTCGAAGTCGGCGCGAGCATCGGCATCGCGCTCTATCCCGAGCACGGCACCGACGCGCGCACGCTGCTGCGCAACGCCGACGTCGCGATGTACGCGGCGAAGCAGAAGCAGAGCGGCTACAGCTTTCACAAGCAGGAGACGGAGTCGCGCTCGCCGGATCAGTTGTCGCTCGTCGTCGAGCTGCGCGGCGCGATCGAGAAGAACGAGCTCGCGCTGCACTATCAACCAAAGCTGCATCTGCGCACGGGCCTCATGACGCGCGCGGAAGTGCTCGTGCGCTGGAATCATCCGAAGCGCGGACATCTCGCGCCCGGCACGTTCATTCCGCTCGCGGAGCGCACGGGACTCATTCGCTCGGTGACGGACTGGCTGCTCGACCGCGCGCTCGCGCAATGCCGCGACTGGCAGGCGGTCGGCGCGCCGATTCACGTCGCGGTCAACATCTCGGCGAAGAGTCTTCTCGATCCGACGCTGCCGGAGAAAGTGGAGTCGGCGCTGAAGCGCTGGAACGTCGACCCGCGCTTTCTCAAGATCGAGATCACGGAGAGCAGCATCATGGCCGATCCCGCGCACGCGCTGGCGATCCTGTCGATGCTGCAGTCGATGGGCGTGCGCCTGTCGGTCGACGACTTCGGGACGGGCTACTCGTCGCTCACGCACCTGCGGCAACTGCCGATCGACGAGATCAAGATCGACAAGTCGTTCGTGACGACGATGACGACGAACGAGGCCGACGCGGCGATCGTCCGTACCGTCATCGATCTCGCCCACAATCTCGGCAAGCAGGTTTGCGCGGAAGGTGTGGAGGACGAGGCGACGTGGAAGATGCTCGGCGAGCTGCGCTGCGATCTCGCGCAGGGGTTCTGGATCGCGCGACCGATGCCTGCCGATGAGCTGATGCAGTGGCTGACGGACACGTCGTGGGGCTTGCGCGCGCGCTGAGGGAAGTCGCAGTCGACGGCTTGGTGACGCGCTCCAGCGTGCACGTGCCGGCGCTGTCGGGCGCGCTTCCGGTGATCCTGTTTCTGCACGGCGCGGGCGAGTCGGGGACGGACGGAGTCTTACCGACGACGGTAGGAATCGGACCGGCGATCGATGCGCAGCCGGAACGCTTCCCGGCGATCGTCGTGTTCCCGCAGGCGTCGCGCGGCTACGGCTGGCGCGGATTCAATCTGCGCGCGGCGATTGCGGCGCTCGATGATGTCGAGCGCGCGTTCGAGACGGATGCGGATCGCGTGTACGTCACCGGCATTTCGATGGGCGGCTACGGCACGTGGCGTCTCGCATACGAGCAGCCGGAGCGATTCGCGGCCGCGGTTCCGATCTGCGGCGGCTTCGATGGTCCTCCGGAGGATCGTCCGATCGCGGCGCAGCGGCTCGCGCGATTGCCGCAATGGGCATTTCACGGCGATGCGGACGACATCATCCGCGTCGACGAGTCGCGCGCGATGGTGCAGGCGCTGCGCGAGGCCGGCGCGAACGTGCGCTACACGGAGTACGCGGGCGCGCGTCACAACTCCTGGGACCGCGCATACGCGGAGCCGGAGCTGATGCCGTGGATGCTGGGACAAACGCGACGCGCCATTTAAAGGCAAATGAACGCGTCATTGTCGTAATAGAAGAGGAAAGCGTTCAGCAGCAGCGCGGCATCGACGACGGCTACCTGTTGTTTCAGGTTGTCGTAGATCTCCTTGAGCGTTCCCCCATCGAGCGCATAGCGCAACCCGGCATCGACGGCGACGAACGGCTCCTCTTGTTCATCGGACTCGATGTCGTCGGGCGATATGAGCGCGCAACGAGTGGAGAGCTCCCACACTTCGTCGTCCGGCAGATAGAGCGCGTACCCGGATGGGTGTGCCGGCGCGGACGCGAGGATCTCGCCGAGCGTCGCGAACAATGGCGGAGGCAGTTCTTGCATCTGGCGACGGGCGCGCGCGTAGAGCGCGCGCACGCAACACGCGCTACTCCGTCTTCACGCGCAGCTTCGCGCGCTCCGTCTTCTCGATGCGGCGCAGCTCCGAGTTGAGGCTGCGCTGCGTGCGCCACGCGCGTCGCGACGTCGCGATCTGCGTGTGCGTCAGCGCGAACGGGTCGGGCATGACCTGCGTCGTGCGGAATTCGGATCCGGAGAGCGGCAGCACTGCCGGTGAGAACCGGACATGCGTGCCGCCGAAGGTGCGATAGTCGATGACGCCGTAGCTGAACTGCAGCGCGCGTTCTCCCGTCGGGCGCGGAGTCTCGCCGGAGAACAGTCGCAACAGCCCCTGAGTCGAATAGTCCGGCCGCTCGTCCGCCTGCGCGCCGAGCGCGGCGAAGGCGAGGAGCAGCATCAGGATCGTTGTGCTTGCTTTCATGTCTCCTCCGACGATTTACATTGCAAGATCGTTACTCTCAGCCGTTTACCTGGCGCCGAGCTCGCTCAAGAGCTCCGTCGCCTTTTGCACGCGGAGCATCCACAAAAGATAGCGCACGTCGACGCTGATTCCGCGCGCGACTTCCGGGTTGTAACCGAAATCATTCGCGACGTTCTCCCACACGCGGTCGAAGTTGACGCCGACAAGCTCGCCGCGTCCGTTGACCACGGGACTGCCGGAGTTGCCGCCGGTCGTGTCCGCATCGGCCAAAAAGTCGACCGGGATCTCCGAGGCGCCCGGCGTCTGCGCCGCGGCGAGTACTTCGTGTGGCACGTTGAACGGCTCGACGCCGGTGTGCTTCTCGACCATGCCGGCAACCGTCGTCTGCGGCACTGCGACGATGCCGTCGCGCGGCGCGTAGCCTTTCACGTGCGCGAAGGAAACGCGCAGCGTGCCGTTCGCGTCGGGCGCGACGGGACGTCCCGCATGCGCGATCACGGCGCGGCGCCACTCGGGGCGCAGGCGCAGCACCGTGCCTTCCCAGCGGTCGCGACGCTCGTCGAGATCGCGAATCGCGGGCATGAGCGAGAGCCCGAGGTCGAGGAGGGGATCGTGACGGGCACGGAGTTGCGCGACCGATTCGGTCAGCATCTTCGCGCGCTCCGCGGGATCGAAGACTTTCGACGAAAACAGCGCATCGATCGATGGTGCCTCGATACCGGAGCGCTTCAGAAAATCCGCGGTCATCGCGCGATCGGCGCGCTCGTCGTAATTCTTCTGCTCGCGCTCGAGCCTCTCCGCGACGCGCGCCAGATTGCGCTCCATGAACGCCGGCTCGCGATCCGCGTCCGGCTTCTCGCGCTCGACCGCCGACTCCGCGATCGCCGCCGCGAAGACGAGCGACTTCGGTCCGGTCGGCGTCGTCGCGAACGTCGTGCGAATGTGCTCGAGGAAAAAGTCGCGCGCGAGCGCCGCCTTCTTCTCCGCGGCGAGCTGCTGCAGTCCCTCGTACGCCGCGCGCGACGCGGGACGCGACGCCAGCACCGCGTCATCTGCGGCCCGTTGCTTCTCGAGAATGCGTCCGCGCTTCAAGCCCGCGAGCTGTCCCTCCGCGTTCTTCTGCCGATTGGCGAGCGTCTTCACCGTGCCCGCGACCGCGATCTCTGCGTCCGCGCGTCCGTTCGTCGACTCTTCGAGAATGTCGATCCACGCGCGATACACCTCCGCGCGCAGCGTGAACCACTGACGGCGCTCTTCCATCTCGTCCGCGGTGAGTGCGCGATAGGTGATGCCGGGGTAGCCGAGGACCATGACGAAGTCGTTGGGGGCAGCGCCTTGGGTCGAGATCGGGAAGAAGAACTCCGGCTTGTACGGCTTGCCGTCGACGTATGCGCGCGCGATCGAGAAGTCGCCGGTGTGCCGCGGCCACATCCAGTTGTCGATCTCGCCGCCGAATTCGCCGACCGCGCGCGGCGGCGCATAGACGAGGCGCACGTCCGCGATCTCCGTCATCTCCTGCAGCACGTACTGCACGCCGCCGTCGTGTCGCGCGACGCGGCATCGCGCGCCCGGCTGCTTCTCGCACGCGGCGACGATCTCGTTCTCCTTGCGCTCGACGGCGCGGAAGCGCTGCGCATCCGTCGCGTCTTTCGGCACCGCGGCCAGCACTTCGTTCGTGACGTCGGTGAAGCGACGCGGGATCGTGACGCGCACCGTTTTGCTCGGCAGCTCCTGCTCGCGCGAATGGGCGAGATAGCCGTTCGTGATGATGTCGTTCTGCGGCGTGGCGTGCTCCTGCAGCACGCCGAAGAGGCAGTGATGGTTCGTGATGAAGAGGCCGTCCGCGGAGATCCAGCCCGCGGAGCAGCCGCCGGTGTTGATCGTCGCGGCGAGGAGTCCCGTGCCGCGCTTCGCATCCCACAGGCGCGACGGCGGAAGCCGCAGTCCCATCGCCGAGAGCATCTTCGGGTCGAGCTCCAGCACCTGCTGCGGCGTCCACTTTCCCTCGGCCGCTGCAAGTGGAATCGCGAAAAGGAGAAGAAGGGCGAGGCGTTTCATCGCGCGCATCGTACGTCATGCGATCATCCGCGACCGTGCTGCTCACGCTCGCGCTGTTCTTCGCCGCATCCGCCGCGATCGCGGCGCTGTGGAACCGCTGGCTCCCGCGCGTGCCGTGGCGTTTCGTGGCGATCTTCTGGCTGCTGTGCGCGGCGTATCAAGGCGAGACGCTGTTCACGTCGAAGGTCGATCTGCGTCCCGCGCCGCCGATCGCGCCGTGGAGCGCGCTGCCGCTCGCGCCGGAGATGCACACGAACACGGGCATCGTGTTCACGCAGCTCGGGCCGTGGACGGAGATCGCGCGCGAGCAGATTAAATCCGGACGTCTGCCGCTGTGGAATCGACACTCCGCCGCGGGCGCGCCGCTGTTCGCGAATCAGCAGACCGCGATCGCGCATCCCTTCACACTTCTCGGACTCCCTCTGTCGCTCGGCAAGGCATTCACGCTGACGGCGACGCTGCGCCTGTTCACGCTGCTCTTCTTCACGTTCGCGTTTCTGCGCGGCTTCGCGATCCGCGACGAAGCCGCGCTGTTCGGCGCGATTGCGTACACCTTCTGCACCTTCCACATCGTCTGGCTCCTCTTCCCCCTCGGACTCGCCACCATGATGCTGCCGGTCGCGCTCGCGGGCGCGCAGCAGCTCGACACGCGCGCGGGCTACGTCGTACTCGTCCTCGGACTCGCGCTGTCGGTGCTCGGCGGACATCCCGAGTCGGCGCTGTGGGTGTGGATCGCGACCGCGGCGTTCATCGTCGTGCAGCGCACGCGCATCGTGTTCGGAGCGACCGCGTTCGTCGTGGCGATGCTCCTGACCGCGTTCTCCTGGTATCCGACGCTGGAGGTGTTGAAGTCGACGGAGCGGTATCAGCGCTTCAAGACCGCGAATCCGGCGAATCACGGTTTGAGCGCGGAGTGGCTGCTGCCGCTCGTGACGCCGAACATCCTCGGCAATCCGCACGATCGCACGTACACGCCGCCGCGCGGCACGCATCCCGCGGTGTTGAATGACTACGGCGAGGTGGCGTCGAGCTATGCAGGACTGATCACGTTGGGACTCGCGCTCGCGGCGCCCTTTGTCGCGCCACGCAAGTCGCTCGCCTTCGCCCTCGGGCTCATGCTCTTCGCGCTGCTGACGATCGCGGAGACGCCGCTCTGGCGCGACGCGCTGCACGCCATTCCGCTCGCCGGCATCAGCCTGCATCAACGCCTGCGCGTGTTCTGGGATCTCGGCGCGTGCATCGCCGCGGCGCTCACGCTCGACGCGATCGCGATGCGACGCCAGCGTGCGGTAGCGATCGCGCTGATCGCGGTCGCGTGCGTGTTCGCCGCGATGTACGCGATTCGCAGACCGCCGTTTCTCGAGGCGCATCCGCTGGCGATCGCGCAGCTCGCCGTGCCGCTCCTCGCCGTTGTGTTGTTCCTCGTGCAGCCGCGACTCGCGGCGCTGCTCGTGCTCGCGGATCTCGTCGTCGCGACCTGGCGCTACAACCCGCCAGCGCGTCCGGAGGAGATTTATCCCGTCACCGGCGCGATTCACTTTCTGCAGCGCGCGCCGAAGCCGGTGCGCATGGCGGCGATGGGCTGGTCGTTCATCCCGGAGACGCCGGGCGCGTACGGCATCGAGGACGTGAAGGCGACCGATCCCGTGCAGCACTTCGCGTACATGTTCATGCTGCGTGGCTACCTCGACGTCGTGCCGGGCTCGTACGACCTCGTGCTGCGCAACGTCGAGCGGCCGTTCGCGGACTACCTCAACATCGGCTACCTCTTTGTGCCGTCGGAGCACAACGAGCGTCCGGCGGGATTCGTCGAGCGCTATCGCGGGAAAGACGGCGTGGTGCTGGAGAACACCGAGGTGTTGCCGCGCTACTTTCTCGTTCGTCACGCAGTCGTCGAGCCCGACCTCGGCTCGAGCATCTATCGCTCGCGCTCGATCACGAACTTTCGCGACGAGGCGGTCGTCGAGTCATCGCCGTTCCCGCTGCCCGAGAAGTTCGCGGGCGGCAGTGTGCGCGTCGCGTCGTACGAGCCCGATCGCACGCGACTGGAGATCGAAAGCGACGGCCGGAATTTGCTCGTGACGAGCGACGCCAACTGGGCGGGATGGCGCGCGCGATGGAATGGGAAGGAGCTGCCGATCGTGCGCACGAACGGCGCGTTCATGGGCGTGTACCTGCCCGCCGGACGCGGAACGCTGGAACTGCGCTATCTGCCGAAGGAGCTCGTGCGCGGTGGATGGGCGGGAGTCGTGGGAATCGTCTTGTTCGCGCTGCAGGCGATGAACTACCATCGGCGTTCCCATGTCTGATGCCATGACGATTACCATCGATGCCGCCGGCCGCGTGGTGATCCCGAAGGAGATCCGCCAGGAGGCGGGGATCGAGCCGGGGATGCCGCTGGAGATCACCTGTCGCGAAGGCCGCATCGAGATCGCGCCGCGCCGCCGTCCGATCCGCATCGAGAAGCGCGGACGCCTGCAGGTGGCGGTGTCCGTCGACGCGGCCGAGAAGCCGAGGCGCGGCCGCAAATGATCGCCGCCGACGCGACGGTGCTCGTCGCCGCGGTCGTGTCGTGGCATGAGCGCCATCGCGTCGCATGCGCCGCGATCGAGTCGGCACTCGCGCGGAAATCGCTCGTGATTCCCGCGCCCGCGCTCGTCGAGAGCTACGCGATCCTCACGCGCCTGCCCGCGCAACACCGCCTCACGCACGCCGACGCGTTCCATCTCCTGCGCAGCAGCTTCGCCACCGCCCGCATCGCCAGCGCGAAGTCGCGCGACGGCTGGTCCGCCCTCCGCCGCTGGAGCGTCGCCGCGATCGGCGGCAGCGACGCGTTCGACGCCGCCCTCGTCGAAATCGCGCGCGACGCGGGCGCGAAGACACTGCTGTCGTTTCGCCGCGCGGAGTTGGAGCGCTTGGCGATCAACGGAATCGAGATCGTCGAGCCGGTCTGATGTTTCGTCAGTGCAGAAACATCGGCGTCCCGAGCACCTCGGCCACTTTGGGCCGGTACTCGTCCACGTCATAGAAGCGCGCGATGTCGACGCGCTTGCGGCCTTCGCCCGTGACGAGCAGCGGCACGGCCGTGTAGCGGCCGTCCACCACGCCCACCATGCAGCCGCGTTCATTGCGGCGCAGTAAGTCGGCCGCGAGGGAGCCGAAGTTTTTCGCGACGATCAGGTCGAGTGAATCCGGCGCGCCCGAGCGCATGAGATAGGCGAGGCGCTGGTAGATCACCTTGTCGCGGCCGCGTCGTTCGAAGTGATCCGCCACCGCTTGTCCGATGCCGCCCAACCGGCGCTGGCCGGCCGCGTCGGCGACGCCGCTCTCCACCGTTTCGCCCGAGATCGTGCGCGCGCCTTCCGAGATCGCCATCACCGCGTAATTGCTCGGGTTCTCCGACTTGTCGCTGCACAGCATGTCGTACAGCACGTCCGGATCGAACGGCACCTCCGCGAGCACCGCGCGGTCGACGCCGGAGAGATACGACGCGAGCAGGCACGTCTCGCCCGAGTAGCGTCCGAAGAGCTCCACGACGAGGATGCGCTCGTGCGAGCCCGCGCTCGTGCGCAGGTCATTGATGAACATCACCGAGCGCGTCACCGCGGTCGAGAAGCCGAGGCAGTAGTCGGTGCCGAAGACGTCGTTGTCCATCGTCTTCGGGATCGCCAGCATCGCCACGCCTTCCGTGTGCAGGCGCCGCGCGAAGGTGAGCGTGCCGTCGCCGCCCAACGCGACCAGCGCGTCGAGCTCGAGGAAGTCGATCACGCGCAGCGCGTGACGCGTGAGGTCGTAGCGCCCGCGCTCGTCCGGCTCGCCCTTCTCATTCTGCAGATGCGGCGGGATGTCTTCCGGCCGGCTGATCTGCGGATTCATGCGCGACGTGTGCAGAATCGTTCCGCCCGTGCGATCGATCGGACGCGTGAGCAGTCGATTGAGCGGAAGGATCCACGCCGAGTTGTCGGCGCTCGCGTCCGGGATGATGTTCACGAGCGACGCCCATCCGCGACGCAGGCCGATCACCTCGCACGGCTCGTCCGTGATGCGCCAGACGAATGCCTTGATGGCCGCGTTGAGTCCCGGGACGTCGCCGCCGCCGGTGAGGATTCCGATTCGTTTCATGTGCGCAGTCGCGCTTGCGCCTTCGCCTCTCCCTCGGGGAAGAAGACCACCTTCAGCGCCTCATGACGATCGAACTTCGCGATGCCCTCGTGAAAATCCTTCAGGGAGTCGAACGTTGCCTGAACGACCCATTCCACATCGAGTCCCGAGCGCAGCAGCGCGAGCATGCGCTGCCACGTCGAATACATGCGCCGGCCGATGATGCCGTGCATCGTCACGCCTTTGAAGATCACGTTGCGCGTGTAGTCCTCGATCGTCACCGAGTGGCCGGCGGGAAGTCCGAGGAGGCTGAGCGTGCCGCCCATGCGAACGATGTCGAGGCCGAAGTTGATCGCCGCGCTCGAGCCCGACATCTCGCACACGACGTCGACGCCGACGTGATCCGTGATCGCGTCGATCGCTTTCTTCACTTCCTGCGGCTCCGTCGTGCGGACGTTGAACGTGTGCAGGTTCGCGAAGTTGCGCGCGGCGGCCCAGCGTCGCGCGCTCTCGAGCGCGTGATCGTTGATGTCCGTGACGATCACCGTCGCCGCGCCGCTGTGCTCCGCGATCGCCGCCGACATCGCGCCGATCGGACCGAAGCCCGTGATCGCCACCGACTTGCCGGCGAGGTCGACGACCTGCGTCGTGTGCACGGCGTTGCCGAGGGCGTCGAGGAACGCGCCGACGCGGAGGGG
>DATELS010000017.1:0-3500 GCA_035276365.1 Thermoanaerobaculia bacterium | reverse complement strand
CTCGCCGCGCTCATCGCGCTTGGCGTTGTGCTTGCGGCGAGACGACGGCGCCGCTGAGCGTTTCGAGCGGCGCGGGGATGTCGAGGAAGAAGCCCTGCGCGTAGCGGACGCCGAGGGTGCGGAGACGGTCGATGGATTCCTCGCTCTCGACCCACTCGGCGATGCAGTGGATGTCGCGCAGCCGCGCGAGCTTCACGAGCGAGCCGACGATCACCTCGCTCGCGGGATCGGTGCGCAGATCGCGCACGATGCGCCCGTCGATCTTCACGTACGTCACCGGCAACTCCTGCAAGTACGCGAAGCTCGCGACGCCGGCGCCGAAGTCGTCGAGCGCGAGATCGAAGCCGCGCGCGCGCAGGTTCTTCATCGCCTCGACCGCCTGTCGCAGCCGATGAATCATCACGCCTTCGGTGACTTCGAGGCAGAGCTGGCGCGGGTCGATGCCGTAGCGCTCCGGGATCGCGATCACGGTGTCGTAGAAGTCGGGATCGTTGAGCGTCGAGCCGGAGACGTTCACGCTCAGTTTGAGCGTCGGATCGGCGGAGGCGGCGAGGTGGCGGCACGCGTGCTCGAGCACCCAGCGGTCGATGCGGTCCATGAGGCCGAAGCGCTGTGCGACGGGAAGGAACTCCGCGCTCGCGCGCACGGCGTCGCCCGCGGCGAGGCGCAGCAGGACTTCGTGAAAGTTCGGCGACGGCGTGCCGGTGATGTCGACGATGGACTGGCGATAGAGCTGCAGTGCGCCGTTCTCCATCGCCATCTCGAGCTGCGAGACCTCGTGAATCGAGGAGTGCCACTTCACCATCACCTCGTCGCGCGGGAGATAGACGTGCGAGCGATGGCGGCCGTCTTCCTTCGCGACGTAGCACGCGACGTCCGCGCGTCCGAGAACGGCGTCGGCGGTGTCGCCGCCTTCGGCGGGGAACGAGGTGATGCCGATGCTCACGCCGACCGCGAAGCTCATGGACCCGAAGCGGAAGCGATAGCGTTGCGTCGCGTCGTGCAGCGCGCTCGCGACCGCGAGTGCTGATTCCGTCGACGTGTCGAGGAGGATGCATGCGAACTCGTCGCCGCCGAGTCGGGCGAAGGTGGCATCGCGCGGCGCGGCGCGATGCAACTCCGACGCGAGCTCCTGCAGCATGCGGTCGCCGGCCATGTGACCGCACGTGTCGTTGACCAGCTTGAACTGATCGAGATCGAGATAGAGCAGCGCGTGCGCGGACGCGGGTCCGCGCGTGACCGCGCGGCGCAGGCGCGTCTCGAGCTCGTGCCGGTTGAACATGCCGGTCAGCGGATCGTGATGCGCGAGATGCGAAAGCCGCCGCGCGCCCTGTTCGCGCTCGCCCCAGACCGCGGCAAGGAAGTAGCCGGTCGCGGTGGCGGTGCCGATGAAGACGACCGGGATGATGGCGTCGATGCGCGACTCGTGATGCGTGCCGCGGATGCCGAGAAGGATGAAGAGGAGGATCGTGCCGGCGGCGGCGGTGCCGGGGACGCCCGCGACGATCGCGGTGAAGACGACGATCGGGAGGAGGAGGAAGAGCGCGGACGACGACGGATTGCCGGTCGCTGCGATCGCCGCGCCGATCGTGATCAAGAGCGCGGAGAGCGCGAGCCAGCGCTGAAAGATCACGCGGTTCGCGAACGGCCATCGCCGAAATCCGAGGACGAGCGGGACGAAGATGAGGACGGAGACGACGTCGGAGAGCCAGAACGAGAACGCGTCGAACGCGATGTCCGAGGCGCCGCGTCCCGGCTCGAAGAACATCTCGCCGATCGCGGAGACGATGCCGCCGGGTGTCGTCGTCAGGAACGCGGCGATGGCGAAGATGGCAATGTCGCGCACGCGCGAGAGCTCGCGCGAGATGCGCGTGCGGCGCGCGGCCTCGCAGAAGAGGACGACGACGAGGAGCTCCGTCGCCGCGACGAGCGCGGAGATCCACAGCGAGTGCGACGCGCGAAAACTGAGGATGAACTGCGCTGTCACGACCGCCGGCCACCAGCGCAGTCCGAAGCCCCACAGCAGCGCCACGGCCAGTCCGGTCGCCGGATAGATCAGGCTGACGTTCTCGGGCGGCTGCAGCAGAAGCGCCGCGAGACTCACGAGCGTCAGCGCCGCCGCGAGCAGGACGACCGTCGCCACATACCGCGCGGCCGGGTTGAACCTCATTGGACGAAACGTTCCTCTGCGGCGAGTCTACCGCGCGTTTCTCATCTGCCAAAGCAAATGCGATAAGTACGGCCTTCGGGATTCGCCCGTGGCCACGATGAGGAGCTTCGTGATCTTCAGCTCGAGCGGATCGGTGTAGAGCAGGATGAGCATCTCGCGGATGAAGCTCGTGTTCAGCGTGATGTCGTTGTCCGTGCCGACGCCGAGGCGGAGACCTTTCTTTTCCCACCAGGAGAAGGGATGGTCCGTGTACTCCGCGAGCTCGCCCGTCAGCTTCTTGTTCGACGACGGCAGCGAGACGAGCGTGAGGCGCTTGTCGATCATGCGATTGAGCACGTCGTGCTGGTAGTGCTCGACCTCGCCCGCGTGATGGAACTTCGTCTTCGTCGCCAGCGTGGTTTCACTTTCGGTGAGCGGCTCGCCGGCGACGAGCTTGTCGAGGATGGTCTCGCGGCCCGTCCAGTCCATGTCGACGAGCTCCATGTGCTCGCGCGATCCGGCGCGAATCGGCTCGCGCCGCGCGTTCGCGTGCAGCGCGCGCTGCAGAATCGAATGGAAGTAGAAGTTGGGGTTGATGCCGAGGCTGAGGCCGTGCTCGATGGCGTCGACGTGCCAGATGTTCATCGCATTGTCGACCGCCTGCACGCCCTGCCGCAGCGTGTTCCACGTCTCGCCGTGATGGCTGCGCGTGCGGAAGCCGTACGCCTGCAGCTTGCGAATGCCGACGCGCATCTCCTGAAAGTGCGTCTTGCGATAGAACCCACGCTCGCTGCCGACGGTGTCGACTTCGGTGACGACGTCGCGCAACTCGGGATATTTCTTCAGCAACTCCACGATCTGCCGCACCTGATCGTCAAAGTGCGCGCGCTTCGATGGATAACGTGTGGCGTCGTAGAAGCCGGGCTCTTTGCGGAAGCTTGGCGAGAGGATGAACTCGAACGCCTTGACCTGCTGCTGAAACGCGCGGAAGCCTTCGTAGAGGCCGAGGAGGACGTCGTCGGGAGTGAGCGCGGCGAGGCCGGGGATCTGCTCGGTGGGATCGGTGGTCTCGCGGAAGAGCGTGAACTTCAAGCGAATCGCGCCGACGTTCGCGGTGCGATAGAGCCGCGAGGCCATGTGATACGCGGCGTCGCGATGCGCCTCGCGTGTGGTGAGGATGAGCTTGGGCAGGTAGAGGATCTTGAGGTAGCGGTCGAAGCGGTCGTCGTCGCCGAGGCGAATCAGTCGCTCGACGTCTTCCACTCCGCGAATGGGCAGGCTCTCTTTTCCATACACCTCGGCGATCTTCGACTCGTACAACGCGCGCTGCGGACCGGTGAGCAGCGCCTCG
>DATELS010000016.1:0-8728 GCA_035276365.1 Thermoanaerobaculia bacterium | reverse complement strand
CGCGGATCGCCGCGCAGCGCGTCCCGCGCGCTTTGATGTTCGGCGAGTCGCGTGAGATCGGCGATCATCCGCGGCAGCTTCGGCGCGCCGGCGGTGTACAGCGATCCGAGCTGTCTTCGCAGCGCGCGATAGCGGCCGCTGAAGACGCGGAAGAAGCGCGTGGCGAGCATCCCGAGCTCGTGGAGATCAGCGGCGACGCCCGGCTCGAGCGCGTCGTCGCGAAAGATTTGCGCGAGCGCCGCACGCTCTCGCTGCACGGCTTCCACGCGCGCCACCAACTCCTCGGCCACCGGATTCGCGGCGTTCCATTCGTTGCCGAGGAGGATCGCGGCTTCGGTTGGGTCACCGGCGTCCGCGATCACCTCCGCTGCATGCGTCGCGCGCGGCACGTCGGCGAGACTGGCCGGCTCTTGCACGCCGGTTGCACGCGCGAGTGCGGCGGCCGCGTCGATCGCGATGCGCACGCTGTCCTGCGCGCGTGCGAGCCGCGATCGCAGCTCGTGCTCATCCTGCGGCACCATCGCGCTGCGTTTGCTCGCGCGCCACGGATGCGCCGCCACCGGCTGCACCGACGGCAGCATGTACGCGACCTCGCGCAGCGCGTTCTCCGCCGCGGCGACCGCCGCGTCATCGATCGCACGCGCGTTAGCGATCGCCGGCGGCGCGGGGATCGGATGCGTGAGCTGCGCAAGCGCGGCCTCGCGAATTCCGAAGAGTTGATACGGCGTCCGCTGCCACGCGCCGACCGGCGATCCGACTTCGCGTGCATAGCGATTCAGATCGCTCTTCAGAAGCTCGTGCTCATCCGAGTCCGGCAACGCCGCGAGCGGCTTCGTTTCGAGTGAGCACCGCAACTCCTCGAGCACCGCCTTCTTGTTCGACTTCCGGCTGTGCAGCTCGAGGCAGAACGGTCCGAGTCCCGCGGCGTCGAGTCGCGACTTCACGACGTCGAGCGCGGCCATCTTCTCGCTCACGAACAGCACCGTGCGTCCCGCCGCGAGCGTCTCCGCGATGAGGTTCGTGATTGTCTGCGACTTGCCCGTGCCGGGCGGCCCCTGCACGACCAGATTGCGGCCGGACTTGATGTCCTCGATCGCCGCGATCTGCGACGGATCGGCATCCATCACGTGCCACAGATCGCGCGTTCTCAGCTTCGCGTCGATCTCCTCGGCATCGAATCCCGCGTCGTTCGACGAGCCCGACGGATGAAAGAGCGTCTGCAGCAGCGCGTGATCGTGCGGCTTCCGCTCGTCGGGCCACGTCGCCGGGTCGAGATCCTTGAACATCACGAACTTCGTGAAGCTGAAGAAGTCGAGCGTGAGCTCGGACAGCACGCGCCAACGCGGCTTGCGCGCGATCGCCTCGACGACGCGCTGCAGCCACGCGTCGATGCCGCTCTTCTCCTCCGGCGCCTCGAACGGCGGCAGGATTACGCCGTAGTCGGCGAGCTTCGCGACGAGCGAGACGTTCGCGAAGACATCCTCGCCCGTCCAGCGCACTTTCGAAAAGTCGCCCGCGCGCACGCGCTCGAGCTCCGCGGGCACGAGGATCAGCGGCGCGCGACGCGGCTGCTCGCTCTCGTCGCTTTCGAACCATTCCAGAAATCCGATGGCGAGGTGCGCGACGGTGTAGCCCTGCTCCTCTACCGCGCTGCGTCCCTCGTGATAGACGCGAAAGAGTTTCTTCGCCAGCGACTCGTCGTCGTACGGCGTCTGGAGGAATCGATCGGTGTGACGCGATTCGATCGTCGCATCCGCGCTCCACGTATCGTCTTCCGGTCTCGCATCATGCATCTTTGTCGTGCCGCGAAACTCGAGCGCCTTCTCGCGCAGCACGAGCGCGTCGTAGATCTCCGCCGGCAACTCGCCGATGACGCGAATGCTCCGCAGCACGCTCGGTCGATAGTTGAGGAGGCGATTGCGCAGCGTCAGGTCGAGGAGGCGCTGCCGCGCGGCTTCCAGCTCGCGCGCGATTGCGATCACGGCCGCGCCTCGACCCATGCATCGTCGTCATCGTCGGCGGCGGATGTCCGCGGTCCGATGTCCAGCAGCAGCTTCGCATCCGCCTCGGGCAACTCTCCGACGTCGCGCAGCTTGCGCGTGACGACGCGCGTGCGCGTCGCGAGCGCGTCCATCTGATTGCGCGCGGTCTCGAGGTTGCGATTCACCTTCTCGATGACGCCGCCGAATTTCATGAACTCGGTCTTCACCGCTTCGAGCAGACGCCACACTTCGCTCGACCGCTTCTCGATCGCGAGCGTGCGGAAGCCCATCTGCAGGCTGCTGAGAATCGCGGTGAGCGTGGTCGGACCGGCGATGAGCACGCCGCACTCGCGCTGGATCTGCTCCGCGAGTCCCGGCCGCCGCAACACTTCCGCATACAACCCCTCGGTCGGCAGAAACATGATCGCGAAGTCGGTGGTGATCGGCGGGTTGATGTACTTCTCGCGAATCGTCTTCGCGGCGTTGCGCACCGCGCCGTCGAGCCGCCGGCCCGCGGCATCGATCGCCTCGGCGTCGCCGCGATCGTGCGCGTCGAGCAAGTGCTGGTAGTCCTCGATCGGAAACTTCGCATCGAGCGGGAGGAGCAGCGGGACGTCGCCCCTGCCGGGAAACTTGACCGCGAATTCGACGGACTCGCGGCTCAGCTCTTTCGTCACCGCGTTGCGCTCGTACTGCTCGGGCGACAGCATCTGCTCGAGCAGCGTCTCGAGCTGCACCTCGCCCCAGCCGCCCCGCGCCTTCACGTTGGAGAAGACTTTCTTGAGATCGCCGACGCCGACCGCGAGCGACTGCATCTCGCCGAGTCCGCGGTGCACTTGCTCGAGCTGTTCGGTGACGAGCGCGAAGGACTCGCCGAGGCGTTGGGTGAGCGTGCCCTGGAGCTTTTCGTCGACGGTGACGCGCATCTCCTGCAGCTCGCGCGCGGTCATGTCCTGAATCTCGCGCAGGCGTTCGTCGACCGTGCGACGTACCGCGTCGAGCCGGCCTTCGTTCGAGTCGGTGAGCTTCTCGACGCGCGCGCGAATGGCCTCGAGGTCCTGCCGCTGTGTCGTGCCGTATGCCGTGACGGCGGCGGTGACTTCCTGCCGCAGCGACGCCGCGGCGACCCAGAGAAATGCGACGGAAATCACGACCACCGCCGCAACCGCGACCAGCAGAAATGCGTTCATGGGAAGAGCCTCCGGATGCAAGAACACGGATGCGCGTCCGCGGTGGCGTGGCCGCCCCTTTTTCGTCGCGAGCGGGTTCGTCAGGAAGATGACGCGCGCGCCGCGGGTGATGCCGCTCTATCAGATGTTCATGCTCGCGCTGTGCGTGCTCGCGCTGACGGGCATCGTCGTGCAGCACGTGATGCACGACCCGCAGATCGACGCGGTATTCGACGTCCTCGACTTCGTGATCTGCATCGCGTTCGGCATCGACTTCATCGTGTCGGTGTGGACCGCGCCCGATCGCCTGCGCTACCTCGTGACGTGGGGCTGGCTCGATCTGTTGTCGTCGATCCCGGTCATCGATCCGTTGCGTTGGGGACGTCTCGCCCGCATCGCGCGGATCACGCGGCTCTTGCGCTCGATGCGCGCGGCGCGCGTGCTGTCGGCGGCGATTCTGCGCAAGCGACGGCAGTCGACGCTGCTCATCGCGATGCTCCTCGCGCTGGTGCTGATCACGGCGAGCAGCACGGCGATCCTGCACTTCGAAGTCGCGGACGACTCGAACATCAAGACGGCGGACAACGCGCTCTGGTGGGCGTTCGCGACGATCACAACGGTCGGCTACGGCGAGTACTACCCGGTCACGCCGGAAGGCCGCATCGTCGCCGCGATCCTGATGACGGCCGGCGTCGGCCTTTTCGGCGCGTTCTCCGCCGCCCTCGCCGCCTGGTTCCTCGTCCCGGAGAACGAGGCGACGGAGACGGAGCTGGCGGCGATGCGTGAGGAGCTGCAGAAGCTGCGGGAGGTGGTGGAGAGACTGGCGCGCGAGAAATCGTGACGAATGGTGTCTCTCCCATGGAGAGCGTATGACGTTCGAGGAACTCTGGAAGCGCTACTACGCGGATTTAGTCGACGATCTGGTTCGGTTCGGCCGCCGGACAGAGGACGCCGAAGAATTGGCTTCCGACGGATTGAGCGCGGTGTGGCCGCGCATCGACGAGATCGAACCGAAAGCGCTCTGGAAATATCTGCGCGTCACAACGCGGCGCCTCGCGATCAATCAGAACCGCAACGCAAACGCGCAGCGACGCGATGCGCGCAAAACCACAACCTTCGACGACGTTCACGAGAAGACGGCCGGATGCACGCCGGAGGACGAGGCCATCGCGCGAGAACAGCTCGCCGCTGTTTATGCCGGCATCAGTGCGGTGATGGCCACCTTTCCCGACGAGACGAAGCTGTATGTCGCGGCGCGCTATCGCGGCTTGAGCAACCCGGAGATCGCGAAGGTATTCGGCGTCTCCGTCTCCGCAGTGCAATCGAGGCTGTATCGCGCAACGGAAGCCTTTGAAAAACAACTCGGTCGGGCACCAAAAGGCATCACCTGGATCGAGCTCGCTGGAGACCAACATGATCACAAAGGATGATTGGAACGACGCGCTCGACGCGTGGATCGTCGAAGAACGCGAACGCCTCGGCGGCCCTCCATCGCCCGAAGACGTCGTCGCGTACCTGAGCGGTGAGCTCGCACCGGCCGATGCGGCGCGTGTGCGCGCACTTCTCATCTACTATCCCGAGCTGACGCCGCTCCTCACGGAGCGCATCGAGAAGCCGCGCAAGACGTGGACACCCGTCGTCCAGCGGCTCTATCCAATCGCCGCCACGATCGCCCTGGTCTTCGCCGGCGCGGACGCGATCGTGCAGCGCCACCTGAACAGCGTTCCCGCGGTGCTCACGTCGCAACACGAATTCAACCGCGAGTCCACTCGCGGCACCGGGCCGGTCTACGAGTTGCGCGGCGGGCAGCAGCGCTATCTCATCACGGCGATTCCCGCGGAGACGCCGACGGCACCCTCGTACGAGATGGAGATCACGCGCGACTCGCGGGTCGTGTGGACGGCCAAAGACGTTCGCCCGCTCAACGACGCGTTCGTCGTCGACATCCCCGGCAAGTTCCTCTCACCGGGCACATACACACTCACGATCCGCACAGACCGAGAGGTGACCGATCGCTGCTTCTTCCGCGTCACGGAGTGACGCTCGCCAGATACCGCACCGCGGCGACGAATCCCTCTCCCAGGCCGCGCTGCGAGACTTGGAAGACCTCGTACAGCCCGCTCGACGTGCGGAACGTGAGCTCGTCGTAGAGGCAGATCGGAATCTCGCGATTGTCGCGGAAGCGCCGGTCCGGGCCTCCGCTCTTGTTCACGTAGCGCCATGTGCGATCGACGACTGTCGCGTCGCGCGGCACGCTTTCTTCTTCGACGAAACGCTGCGGCATTGCGGTGATGTCGAGCGTGCGGTACGAGATCGCGCCGATGCCCGCCGCGTCGTAGACGAGTAAGCGATCGGGCAGAAAGTAGAGCGTCTGCCGGCCCGCGCCGAGACTCAACACAGGCACGTTCGTCTTCACCGAAGGCGGCGCGGACGTCCGTACCATCGTCACGTTGCGCTGCACGACCGCGTTTGCGCCCGCGTGATACTTGCGATTCGCCACGCCGCCTGCCGCCGCGACATGCCACATCCTCCCGGCGCGGGCCAG
This sequence comes from Thermoanaerobaculia bacterium, assembly GCA_035276365.1. GTDB lineage: Bacteria > Acidobacteriota > Thermoanaerobaculia > Gp7-AA8 > Gp7-AA8 > QHVT01. The sequence goes on along the minus strand of DATELS010000016.1, from coordinate 3,032 downwards.
CGCGTGCGCCCATTCGGTAAAGCGGCGGAAGGCGGCGTCGACATGCGGCTCGAGCTCATAGACGATCTCCGTCGTCTTCGCGATTCGATCGCGATAGCCGGCCGCGATGATCGTCGTCACCGCGATCACGGTCGCGAAAAGAATCGCCCATCCCGGCCACGGCGCGCACGCCGCGGCGATCAGGAGGAACACCGAGCCTGCGATCGCGAACGGCCGTGATGCGAGCGCGCGTCTCCGCCTTCTCAACTCGTCCAGCAAGTTCTCGGACGACGAGTCGACGATCGCGGCGGCGGCGCCGGACTCGATCTCCAACATGCCGGCGCGACCGACGTGCACGACGGAGACGCGCTTGCGCGGATAGAAGCTCATGGTTCTCCCCTCACGCGCGCGTCGCGTACTTTTTCACGAGGCCGTCGAGGACGTTGCGGTCGAGCGACGTGAGCGTCGTGTTGCTGCGGAGCGAGCGCAGCTCGCGGGTGACGTCGCGCGTCGTCTCGAGTCTCGGGACGAGCGCCTGCTCGAGCTCTTCGCGATAGGCAGCGCCGTCCGGCGCAGCGAGCCGTTGCGCGGACGCGAGATTCGCGTCGCCGAGGATCAGGTCGCCGATGTTGAGGATGCCGAGGGCGCGGGCGAGGAGGACTTGCTCGTAGGCGGCGTGCACGCGCGCGCCGAACGCGACCTCCGGCGGGATCAGATCGACGACTTCCGCGTGCTCGCGATGCGATGCCGCCTCGTACCGTTCGCGGTAGTAATCGATGGGGCCGAGGATGTAGCCCGGGTAGTGGAGAACGCGGGTGACGACGTGTACCGACAGCGCGTCCGGCGCGCTGCGCACGTGCGACTCCGGGAAGCGTCGCTGCAACTGCGCGATCCACGTCGCGTCGTCCGAGTCGAGCCAGAGCGTGCAGTCGCGCTGCATCGAGCGCTGCGCCTGCAGGTCGTCGTCGCGCAGCTCGATCAGCGGCGCACTCACGTCGACGAGGCGCTTCAAACGATGCGCGAGCTTCGTTGCGTCCGCGATGCGCGACGCCGCGGTGGACAGCGTGAGCTTGCGCAGGTCGCCGAACGCGCTCGATGCGTGCTTCGCGACGCGCTGTCGCGTCTCGTCGAGTGCGAGATGTCGCGACTCCGCGCGACCGATCGGAAACTCGCGCACGAACGGTTTGCGGTCTTCGTTCGCGCGCGCGTACCACGCGTCCAGCTCCTCATCGTCGATCACGCTCAGCGAAAGCGCGCCCGAGGCGAGCGAGGGCGGGACGAACGACGCGGCGAGATGCGCGAGCTCCTCGCGCCGCGTGCGCAGCGCATCCAGCATCTCCTTCGCCGCGTCGTGAATCGAGCGCAGCGCACGCAGCGCCGTGCGGCGATGCATCACGTCGTATTCGAACTGCAGCTCGACGTTGTGGGCGGCGTTCTTCGCCTGATCGGCCGTCTGAATCTGCGAGCGGAGTCGCGCCAGTCGCTCGCGCGCGTCGCGGACCAGCGGCACGATCTGCGTCACGTAACGAATCGCCGTGACGATCGCGAAGCCGACGAGCGCGGACACGAGCACGGTCGTCACCGGAACATGGAAGAAGAAGCCGATCGCGAGGATCGCGACCGCGCCGCCGATCGCGAAGAACAACTGCGTCCACAGCCAACTGCGCCGCGTCTCCAGCGCCTCGCGCAGCAACTGCTCCGCGCGCGGCAACTGCACGAACAGCTCGCGCAGCTCCTGCTCGCGCGCCGCCGTCTCCGCGGCGAGCCGCGCGGTCTCCGCCTCCCGCGCCGCCGTCCGCGCCACGCTGTTCTCCCGCTCCTCGGCGAAGATCATCTCCGGCACCTGCCGCAGCAGCGACGACTTCTCGCGTTCGAGCTCGTTCATCTGCTGCGCGGCGTCGGCGGGCGCGAGCGTGTCCACGACGACCTGCTGATCCGCGATCAGCGACTCCAGCTCACGGACGCGACGCCGCGCCGCATCGCTCGCCGCCGTGTTCGCGGTGAAGCGCAGACGCGCGTCGAGCGCCGCGGTCGCCGCACGGATCTCCGTGACGAGATTGCGCGGCGCGAGCTCGGCATCGGGACGCAGCTCCGACAACGCATCGAGCAGCGCCTCGAGCAATCCTGCAGACGCGTCGTAGCCATCGCGATCGAGCGCCTCGTCTACGCGACGCGCGAGCAGCGCGGCGTGATCGCGCGTCGTCTGCTCCCCCTGCTTCGCGAGCGTTTCGAGATTGCGCAGATGCGTCGAGTCGCGAAACGTCTGCAGCTCAGTGCGCACGGCGGCGATGATCTCGTCCGCGCTGCGCGTCCGCTCGTTCACCTGTGTCTTCGGCTGGAAGCGGCGGAACAGCGACTGCCCGCCGTCGACTCCGATGCGCGAAAGCGGCAACGCGAACTCCTCGCCCGCGACGAACTGCTTCGCCGCGAGCTGCGCGTGCGTCGCGCGCGCGCCGGAAAGCAGCTTCTCGTTCACGAGCTCCGCCGCGAAGCGCGCCTCGACGCGCTGAAGCGCGAGCTCGCGCGGAAACACGAGCGATGCGTATCCGAACGAGCTGAACGTCGGATGCATCCCGCGCGGATGAATGCCCGGCAGCGCGCCGCTCATCTCCGGCTCGTACGTGAGCGCGCCCGCGAGCGCGCCGGCGTAGACGTCGAGGTACGCGTCGGCGGCGCCGAAGCGCACGCGATTTCCGTTCGTCGCGTCGACGAGCCACACCTCATCGAACGGCTTGTCCTCTTCGGCGCTCAACGCTTTGAGCAGCGCGTACGCGTTCCCGTAGTCGTCCGGCTGCGTCGCTCCCGACGCCTCCGGCAGCAGGCAGAGAATCTCGATCGACACGAACGACGCGAACCGGCGCGTCTCGTAAATCGTGCGGATGCGCCGCGTCGTCTCGAGCAGCGACGCGCGCGCCGGTCCCGCCGCCGCCACCATCACCAGCACGAGCTCGCGCGTGCCGACGTCGTCGCGCATGCGCAGCGGACTGCCCGGCCGCTGCCTCTGCGCATGCATCGCCTGAATCGCCGCCTCGACGTCGCGGTCGCACACGCGC
>DATELS010000015.1:0-5995 GCA_035276365.1 Thermoanaerobaculia bacterium | reverse complement strand
AGGCGCGACGTCAGCAGCAGCGCGGACGACGGCGACACCGTCGGCCGCAGGCGGCGGCGCACGTCGTCGAGCACGCCCTGCTCCTCGAGCATGCGCGTGTAGCGCTCGCCCATGTCCGTGTAGAACTGGCGGATGTGCGTTCCGGCGAATTCGATGACGTCGACATAGATCAGCGCGAGATAGTCGCGGAATTGGCGGACGCTCTCGCGCGCGGCGAAGCCGAGGAGCTCGATGTTGTCGGGAAAGCGCTCGGGGCCGTACATCGTGCGCGTGAACGGGAAGCGCTGCGTCGCCGTAATGGCGAAGTACTCGTCGATCAGCGCGTGGAAGATCGCCTCTTTGTCCGGAAAGTGGTGATAGACGTTGCCGGTCGAGACGCGCGCGCGGTCGGCGATCTCGCGGAGCGTCGTACCGCGGTAGCCGTGATGCGAGAAGAGGTGCAGCGCGGCATCCAAAACCGCGCGTCGGCTGCGCTCGGACTTTTCTTCGCGTTGCATCGGGCCTGCGCGAGCATCGTATCCGAGGGGAAGGCTCGTATACTGGGAAAAACCACGGAGGTTCGTCCACGTGGCTTCAACGCTCTCGGCTCCCGACACGGCCTGGCTCCTCGTCTCCACCGCCTTCGTCCTCGTCATGACCCCGGCCCTCGGCTTCTTCTATGGCGGGATGGTGCGCTCGAAGAACGCGCTCAACACGTTGATGATGAGCTTCTCCGCGCTCGGCTTCGTCGGCCTGGCGTGGGCGTTCCTCGGCTACTCCATCGCCTTCGGACCACATCCGTTCGACTACGCGATGCTGCGCGGTGTCGGGCTCGAGGCGCAGGGGACGATCCCGCATCTCCTCTTCTTCGCGTACCAGGGCACGTTCGCGATCATCACCGCCGCGCTCATCTCCGGCGCGATCGTCGAGCGCATGCGCTTCGGTCCGTACGTCGCGTTCATCACCGTCTGGTCGCTCGTCGTGTACGCGCCGGTGGCGAAGTGGGTGTGGGGCGGCGGCTGGCTGGGCAAGCTCGGTGCGCTCGACTTCGCGGGCGGGACCGTCGTGCATGTGAACGCAGCGGCGGCGGCGGTTGTGTGCGCGATCGTCGTCGGCTCGCGGAAGGACTATGCGCGACAAGCGATCCTGCCGCAGAACGTGCCCTTCACGTTGCTAGGCGCGGGACTGTTGTGGCTCGGTTGGTTCGGCTTCAACGCCGGGAGCGCGCTCGGCGCTAATAAATCGGCGGCACTCGCGTTCACGAACACGATGCTCGCGCCGACGGCGACGCTCGTCGTCTGGACGCTGCTCGATCTCACCCGAACGAAGAAGGCGACGGCGATCGGCGCCGCGACCGGCATCGTCGTCGGACTCGTGGCCATCACGCCCGCGGCGGGATTCGTGTCGCCGCTTTCCGCGATCGCGATCGGCGCAATCGCCGCGCTGCCGAGCTACGCGGCGCTGCTGTATCGCGCGCGGACGCGACTCGATGACTCGCTCGACGTTGTCGCCGCGCATGGCGTCGGCGGCGTGGTCGGCGCGATGCTCACCGGCGCGTTTGCGCAGAAGTTCTGGAACGGCACCGCCGACGGCGCGTTCTTCGGCAACGTGCGCCAGCTCGGCGTGCAGGCGATCGCGATTCTCGCGACGATCGCGTACAGCGCGGTCGCGACGTTCGTCATCCTGAAAGTGATCTCGCTCGCGTTGCGCCTGCGCACCGATCCGCGCGAAGAAGGCCTCGGTCTCGACTTCACGCAGCACGGCGAGGAGGCGTACTCGCGCGGCGATGGAGCGCTGCTGATTCTCGATCGGAGCAACCGATGAAACTCGTGGTCGCGATCATCCGTCCGGAGAAGTTGAATGACGTGCTCGAGTCGCTGTTCCGCGCGAACGTCGCGGGACTGACGATCACGCGCGTGCAGGGACATGGCGGCGAGACCGAGCGCGTGGAGACGTATCGCGGGACGACGGTGAAGATGGAACTGTCGGAGAAGATCCGCCTCGACATCGGCGTGTCGGATCACTTCGTCGAGCCGACGGTGAACGCGATCGTGGAGAGCGCGCGGACGGGCGAGGTCGGCGATGGCAAGATCTTCGTGCTGCCCGTCGAGCGCGTGATTCGCATTCGGACGGCGGAGGAGGATCGGGCGGCGGTGACGCCGGTCGGAGTTCCCGCAGGATAGACTCGTTCCTCTGAACTCTCCCTACGCCTCGCTGAAGATCCCCGACTTCCGCAAACTCCTCCTCGCCAACGGCACGCTCACCGTGGCGCGCGAGGCGCAGATCGTCGTCGTCGGCTGGCAGGTCTTCGCGCTCACGCGCGATCCGCTCACCCTCGGACTCATCGGGTTGGCCGAGGCGCTGCCGTACATCGCGGTGGCGTTGTATGCGGGACATGTGGCCGATCGCGCGCAGCGTCGCACGATCGGCATCGCCGGCACGTTCGGACTCGTGCTGTCCGCGGTCGCGCTGCTCCTGCTCACCATTACGCCGCATGCAATCGCGGCGGATCGCGTGTGGCCGGTCTACGTCGTCATCGCGCTCAGCGCGACCGTGCGCAGCTTCATGCGACCCGCGGTGTACGCGTTATCGGCGGAGGTCGTGCCGCGCGAGCTCTATCCGAATGCGGTCGCGTGGCGCACGTCGTCATGGCATCTCGCGGCGGTTGCGGGTCCCGCCGCGGGCGGCGTGTTGTACGGCGTTGCCGGCCCGGCGGCCGCGTACGGCGCGATGATCGTCGCCATGTCGCTCTCGCTCGCGGCGATGAGCTCCGTCTCGCATCGTGCCGTGCCCGTGCGCGCGGAAGACATCCCGCTCGGCGAGAGCCTGAAAGTCGGCATCCGCTTTTTGTTCGGCGAGCCCGTGCTGCTCGCCGCGATGACGCTCGATCTCTTCGCCGTCCTCTTCGGCGGTGCGGTCGCGCTTCTGCCTGCATTCGCCGCGCTGCTGCACGCGGGTCCCGAAGGACTGGGCATTCTGCGCGCGGCGCCGGCGATCGGATCCATCGCGACGGGACTCGTCATCGCGCATCGTCCGCCGATGAAGCGCGCGGGCTTCGCGCTCTTCGCATCCGTCGCGGCGTTCGGCGTGTGCATGCTCGTCTTCGCGACCTCGCGCTCGTTCTGGCTCTCGTTCGGCGCGCTGCTCGCGAGCGGCGTGTTCGACAACGTCAGCGTCGTCATCCGCTCGACGCTTTTGCAGACACGCACGCCCGAGCATCTCCTCGGCCGCGTCTCCGCGGTCAATCAAATCTTCATCGGCTCATCGAACGAGATCGGCGCCTTCGAGTCCGGCGTCGCCGCCCGTCTCCTCGGCCTCGTCCCGTCGGTGGTTTTCGGCGGCTGCATGACGCTGCTCGTCGTGGCGGTGACGGCGTGGCGATCGCCGAAGCTGCGCCAGTTGCACGAAATCCACGAGACGTAGATTTTCTTGACGGGCGCGATAGTCTCGGTTCGTGAGCGCGATCATCAAGGGACGCGGTGCGAGCTGGAATCCGCAGAACCGGTTCGAGAAGCTCGAATACGTCGTCGACGATGAGGCGTACGTCGATGTAGACGCGCCCGATCCGCGCACGGTGTACCTGCGCGATCCGTCGCGGTCGATCATCGCCACGAACGACAGTCCGGACGTCGGCTTCGACGCGAGCATCAATCCGTATCGCGGCTGCGAGCACGGCTGCATCTACTGCTACGCCCGTCCGTCTCACGAGTACCTCGGCTTCTCCGCGGGGCTCGACTTCGAGACGAAGATTCTCGTGAAGGAGGACGCGCCGGCGCTGCTCGCGGAGGAGCTGAACAAGAAGAGCTGGGAGCCGAAGACGATCGCGATCAGCGGCGTGACCGATCCCTACCAGCCGATCGAGCGCCGCCTCGGCATCACGCGCGGCTGCCTCGAGGTGCTCGCGGACTTTCGCAATCCGTGCGGCGTGATCACGAAGAACCATCTCGTCGCGCGCGACGCGGACGTGTTGAGCGACATGGCGTCATGGAACGGCGCGCGCGTGTTCCTCTCGATCACGTCACTCGACGACCACGTGCGCCGCGTGATGGAGCCGCGCACGTCGACGCCGGAGCTGCGTCTCGACGCGCTCCGAAAACTCTCGGAGGCGGGAGTGCCGGTGGGCGTCATGGTGGCGCCGGTGGTGCCGGGACTCACGGATCACGAGATGCCGGCGATCCTCGCGGCGGCGAAAGAGGCCGGGGCGAAGTGGGCGGGATTCGTCGTGCTGCGACTGCCGTGGGCGGTGGCGCCGCTCTTCGAGCAGTGGCTGGAGGAGCACTTTCCCGATCGCAAGGAGAAGGTGCTGAACCGCATCCGCGATTTGCGCGGCGGAAAGTTGTACGACGCGCAGTGGGGCGTTCGCGGCCGCGGCACGGGCATCTTCGCGGAACAGATCGAGGCGCTGTTCGACGTCACGTGCCGCAAGCTCGGGCTCAACGATGAGGATCGCGAGCTGTCGACGAGCGAGTTTCGGAGGAGAACGGCGCAGGGAACGTTGTTTTAGGACAGCCACGCGTGCGTTCTTGCGAACGCTTTCAGCGTCGCGCCCGACAGCGCGTCCACGATCTGCTGCGCACCTTCCTCGGCGGACGTGACCGAGGTATCGATGCGCAGGTCGTAGTCGATCCAGCGATCGATCAACTCCAGTTGCCGCACGGCCATGCCGAGGCGGCGGTCGCCGCGCGCTTCTTCGCGTTGGGCGAGCATCTCGGCCGGCGCGGTCACTGACACCAGCAACACGCGATGTCCATCGACCGCGGCGACGAGGCGCTCCGCCTGCTCGCGCGTCACGATCGCGTTGTCCGTGATCACATCGCGGCCGACGTTCACGAGGGCGCCGAGGCAGGCGTAGTACGCGGTGTCGAGATCCATGTAGGGGACGGCCGTCACGTCCGGCAGCGTGTAGAGAATGCTGTCGATCGAAAAGTTCAGGAAGGGCGAGGGCGCGCGATGCTGGAAGGCGCGGGCGATCGTCGTCTTGCCCGCGCTCGATGTACCGTTCAAGACCACCACTGTCGACATACGGGCGTTACTTCTGCAAAGGACGGGCGCGTGACCAAAACTGTATTCGAAGGCGACCATCTCCTCGTGCTCGAGCGCGAGCACTGGCAATACGTCGAGCGGAAGAAAGGGAAGAGCGGCGTCGCGGTGATCGCAGTCACCGAAGACAAGAAGCTCGTCCTCACGGAACAGTTCCGCCGTCCCGTCAACAAGCGCGTCATCGATCTGCCGGCGGGACTCGTCGGCGACGAGGCGGGCAGCGAGAATCCCGAGCGCACCGCGCGTAAAGAGCTGCACGAGGAGACGGGCTACACGTGCGACTCCGTCGAGCGTCTCGCCACCGGACCCTCGTCTCCCGGCATCACCTCGGAGATCGTGCATCTCTGCCGCGCGCGCGGCGTGAAGCGCGTCGGCGAGGGCGGGGGTGTGGGCGGGGAGGACATCACCGTGCACGTCATCGCGCTCGATGAGCTCGCGGGTTGGTTGAAGGAGAAGCAGGACGAAGGCATGCTCATCGATTTGAAGATCTGGTCCGCGCTCTACTTTCTATCGCAAAGCACTTGACGTCGACGCACCGAGAACGCATATTCACAACATGCGACGCCTCCTTCTCCTGCTCGTCCTCATCCTCGGCTGCACCGTCTCGGGGAACAAGGACTCGGCGCTCACGGACGCGGTGCGCGCGGGCGACGTCGCCACGGTGCGCACGCTCTGCGCGCGCGGCGCCGATCCGAACACGCCGAGCGGCGAGAACGGCTGGCCTCCGCTCATGCACGCCGTGCACAAGAATCAGCTCGGCACCGCGGCCGCGCTCCTCGACGCCGGCGCCGATCCGAACGCCGCGAACGACCGCGGCATGAGCGCGCTGATGATGGCCTCCGGCTACGGACAACGCGACATGGTGGCGCTGCTCCTGCGTCGCGGCGCGAACGCGCGCCTCACCGATCGCAATGGCGAAGCCGCGATCGACTACGCGCTCAGCGGCATGACCGACATCGACGCGTTCACGTACCTC
>DATELS010000014.1:0-3072 GCA_035276365.1 Thermoanaerobaculia bacterium | reverse complement strand
GCCCGGTGCGTCCCTTCCCGGGCGTGCGCGAGTTTTTGCGGCGATCGACGTCCGGGACGACGACCTCCGTCTCCGGCCGCGCGGCCTGGAACGCCTCCACGAACGCCACCGACTCGTCGACGATCTCGTCCCACGAATTCGCCACTGGCGCGGCGGCGCGGATTTGATTGCACAGATCGCGATAGACGTCGCAGCGGCGCACCGCTTCTTCGAAGCGCGCGCACACCGTGGGGTCGGCGTCGATGCGGCGCCGCAGGTACGACTGCAGATCGGGCACGCGCTCGATGTGGCTGCAGAAGAGGATGACGTCGTTGCCCGCCATCAGCGCGCGCTCGGAGATGTCCTCGTACGAGCCGAGGTCGGAGACGGCGTGCATTTCCATGTCGTCGCTGACGGCGAGACCTTCGAACGCCACCGCGTTGCGGAGCAGGTCCGTCGTCAGGCGCCAGCTCAGCGTCGCGGGGAGATCGGCGTCGTCTTCGATGCGCGGATACAGACCGTGACCGACCATCACCGCGCCCGCTTCATTGCCGAGTCGCGAGAACGGGATGAGATCGCGATGCAGCAGCTCGTCGAGCGACTTGTCGATGATCGTCTGGCCGTAGTGCGGATCGCCCGAGCCCTCGCCGATGCCGGGGTAATGCTTGAGACACGCGGCGACGCCGGCGCCCGTGAGGCCGCGCATGAATGCGCCGGCGAGCGTGACCACCGTCTCCGGGTCCGCGCCGAACGTGCGGCGCTCGAGACCCTTCGGCGCGATCGCGCCGCGGATGTCCACCACCGGCGCGAGATCGATCTCGATGTCGAAGTAGCGCAGCGCCATGCCCGTCAGCTTTCCGAGCCACGCCGACAGCTCCTCCGGCCGCTCCCCTTCTCCGAACGCCTCCGCGCTCGGGAGTCCCGGCAGCAGATTGCGCAGGCGGTCGACGCGTCCGCCTTCCTGATCGATCATGATGAGAGGCGGCGTCGCGCTGAAGCTCTTCACCTCCGCGACCAGCTCGCGCAACTGCTCCACGCCGGCGATGTTGCGGCCGAAGAGCACGACCGCGTACGGCGCGGCCTCCGCGAGAATGCGCCGCTCGAGGTCGGTGAGCGTCTTGCCGGTGAGGCCGATGCCGTACAGGTCGGTTTGCATTGCTGCCGTTACTCCAGTCGCTTCTTCAACTCGTACAACCGGTTCATCGCCTCGATCGGTGTCAGCCCGTTCAGGTCGAGCTCGCGGAGCGCGTCGATGATCCCCTGCTCGCGCGTCGAGAACAGCCCCATCTGGCGGATGGCCGGCGCGGGGCCGCGGCGGCGCGTCTCTTCGACGACGTCCCGCTCCTTCCGCTCCAGCGTATCGAGGATCTCCCGCGCGCGCTCGATGACCGACTGCGGGATTCCCGCCAGCTTCGCGACCTGGATGCCGTAGCTCTTGTCCGCGGCGCCCTCGACGACCTTGCGCAGGAAGATGATCTGGTCGTTCCACTCCTTGACCGCGACGTTGAAGTTCGCGACGCGCGCCTTCGTCTTCGCGAGGTCCGTGACCTCGTGGTAGTGCGTGGCGAAGAGCGTGATGCCGCCGCGCGCGGGGTTGTCGTGCAGGTACTCGATGATCGCCCACGCCAGCGAGAGCCCGTCGAACGTGGCCGTGCCGCGTCCCACTTCGTCGAGGATGATCAGCGAGCGATCGGTCGCGTTGTTGAGAATGTTCGCGGTCTCGTGCATCTCGACCATGAACGTCGACTCGCCGCGCGCGAGCTGATCCGACGCGCCGACGCGGGTGAAGATGCGATCGAACACGCCGAGACGGGCTTTGGAAGCGGGGACGAACGAGCCGGCCTGATTGAGCAGGACGATCAGCGCGACCTGCCGCAGATACGTCGACTTGCCGCCCATGTTCGGACCGGTGATGACCTGGATGCCGTTCGACTCGCGTCGGATGTTCGTGTGGTTCGGGATGAAGCGCTCGGTGGCAAGCTGCTCGATCACCGGATGGCGGCCGTCGTCGATGCACAACTCCGCGTCCTCGCTGAGCGTCGCGCGCACATAGCGATTCCTCACAGCGATGGTTGCGAAGGAGCCGAGGGCGTCGATGTCGCCGGCGGCGCGTCCGACGGAGAGGATGGCCGCGCTGCGCTCCGCGATCGCGGTCAGGAGCGCGTCGTACAAGCGCACCTCGATGGCGATCGACTTCTCCTCCGCGCCCGTGATCTTTTCTTCGAGCTCTTTCAAGTCCGGCGTGATGTAGCGCTCCGCGTTGGCGAGCGTCTGCTTGCGGATGTAGTCCGCCGGCACTTTCGCGAGATTCGACTTCGACACCTCGAGGTAGTAGCCGAAGACGGAGTTGTAGCGGATCTTCAGCGAGCCGATGCCGGTGCGCTCGCGCTCGCGCGTCTCGATCTCGAGGAGGATCGACTTCGAGTCGCGCGCGATGGCGCGCAATTCATCGAGCTCGCGATCGACGCCGTCCGCGATGACGTTGCCGTCGCGCACGATGGCCGGCGCGTTCGCGCTGATGGTCTTCGCGATGACGTCGATGACGTCGCGCACCGACGCGACGTCGAGCCGCTCGCGCAGCGAGGCGAGGAGCGGCCCCTGCAGCGGCTGCATGGCCTCGCGAAGCTCGCCGATCATGAGCAGCGAGTCGGCGAGCGTCAAACACTCCCTCGGCGTCGCGGTGCGCAGCGTGACGCGCGACGCGAGCCTCTCCAGGTCCGCGATCTTCGACAGACGCGCCACCATCGGCTCGAGAATCGCGCGCGAGCGCGTGAGCTCATCGACCGCGTCGTGACGATCGAAGATCGCCTCGGCCGATCGCAGCGGACGCGTGAGCCAGCGGCGCAGCGTGCGCGTGCCCATCGCCGAGCGCGTGGCGTTGACGACGCTCCAGAGCGTCGCGCGCGGGCGCGCGGCGTCGCGCGATTCGACGACTTCGAGATTCGCGAGCGTTGCCGCGTCGAGCTGTAGAAAGTCCGAATCGTTGTCGACGCGCAATCCGCGCACGTGATCGAGCGCCTTGCGATGGCTCGCGCTCGCGTAACGCAATGCGCCGCCCGCCGCGCCGATGCGCGCGTCATCGCCATCGAGTCC
>DATELS010000013.1:0-7553 GCA_035276365.1 Thermoanaerobaculia bacterium | reverse complement strand
GAGGTCGACGGAGCCGGTGACGAATTGTCCGGTGGCGATGCCGACGCCGACCGACATCGACGATGCGGTCATCCGCGTCGCGAGCTCTTCGTTGATCGCGCGCGCGGCGCGGATCGCGTGGATGATTCCGCGATCGCCGCGGAAGACGGAGACGAGGCGATGGCCGTCGATCTCGCGCACGACGCCATCCTGTCGCGCGACCTCGCGCTCCTGGATGCGCATCGCCTGTTCGACGGATGCGATCAGCGACGACGCGTCTTCTTCGCCGACCGCTGCGAGTCCGCGCAGATCGCTGACCAGGATCGTTCCCTCATCCAGCTTCGGCGCCTCGGACGCACGCGCGGCTGGCTGCTCGGCCGACTTGTCCGCCATTGCGGCGTACAGCTCTTCGAGTTCCGCCTTGTCGCGGAGGGAGTTGATCATCTTGCCGAAGGCGCGGCCGAGAATGCCCACTTCGTCGTTGCGCGAATCGTCGGGACTCACGCTGTAGTCGCCCGCCGTCACGGCCTGCGCGATTCCCGCGAGCTGCTCGATCGGCGCGGTGACGCGTTTCGCGATCAGCCACGACATGAGGAACGCGAGCAGCAGCGCGAGCCCGCCGCCGATGAGCATCGCGTTCTCGATCTCGCGGAACGGCGCGAGCTCGCGGTCGAGCGAGCGGAGAAAGATCGCGCTGCCGACCGTGTTCTTGCCCGACGTCAGCGGCTCCGACGTCACGATGTAGCGGCTCTGATCGACGGTGACCGTCGCTGCCTTTTGCGGCGACGCGGACACCTGCTGCGGCATCACACTCGGCGCATTCGACGAGCGCGCGGTCGCACCGGCGCCTTTCTGCGTGAACATCACGCCGGCCTTCGTCGACTCGGCGATGCTGTTCGCGAACTTGTCGTCGATCGCGACCGCGTTGACGAGATACGCGACGCGGACGCGCGGCGTGCCGACGCCGACCGGCGCGACCGCCGCGTGATAGAGCTTGCCGTCGAGCGCGAGTACGCCGGACGCGTTCTCCATCGTCGCATCGTCGACGACGCTGCTCACGAGGACGGTCTGTTCGTACAGATCGGTCATTGGCGGCGTCGCCGTCGTCGGCTGATCGGTGCGCGTGATGAGGCGCCCTTCGTCGTTGAGCAGCATGAGCAAGTCGGTGCCGAACGACTGGCGGCGTTGCTCGAGCTGATCGGCGATGCTGACGAGATCGATGGTGGGCGCGGGCGCGGCAGGCGTGGCAGCGGGCGCAGTCGGCGTCGTTGCAGGCGGCGCCGCCGCGGCTTCGCTACCGACACCGAGGTCGGCTTGGGTCAACGCGACGAAGCTCGGGTCGTTGCCGAGGAGGCTCGTGGGAAGGCTGAGGCGCGCGAGGCGTTGCTTCTCGAGCTCGCGGAAGAGTTTCGCGGCGCCGGAGATCGATGCGTTGACGGTCTCGTTCGCGACGCGGTTCGCGCGCTCGATCGTGATCGCGACCGCGACGCCCACTACGACAACAATCAGGAGCGCGGTGAGGCCGAACAGCTTCCACACCAGCGGAACGCGCGCTCGTTCGACGACGTACTCCTTTCGCGGAAGTTCGCGATCGGAGATCGTGGCCTTATCGAGCGTCTGCGCTGTCACGTCAATAATCCCTCGGCGGTTTGTACGGCTGACCAGCTTTGTTCGTGTGCTGCACGAGACGGAAGTTGCGGCCGTCGATCGTGAGCAGCGTCGGTCCCGCGACCGCGCCATCCGTCTTCACTTCGATGTCCGACGACACGCTGCCGCCCTGCTCGTTCCACGCGGTGACGCGATACTTGCCCGCGGGCACGTCGAACGAGTAGTCGCCATTCGCATCGGCGAATCCGTAATACGGCGTCTGCATCACGTGCACTACGGCGGACATGTTCGGATGGACGTTGCAGTAGATGTTGACGACGCCCGGCGCCTCGAATTTCTCCGACTTGCCCGGACCCTTGCGATAGAGGCCGAGGTCGAACGTGTGGCCGGGAGTGAGCGAGAAGAGGTTGTGCGAGATCGGGTCTTCGTTCGGAAACGTGATCGTCGAGCCTGCCGGAACGGCGAGCACATGCGGGAGGAACGTCTTGCTGCGCGTCGTCATTACGAACGAGTTTCCGGGACGCTTCGGAGCGCGTCCCGCGGGGTCGAGCCACACGAGCGTTTCGTTGACGATGGGACGCTGGCCGCGCTTGGTCAGAAACATGACTTTGCCATTCACGACCGACGCGCTGAGGCCGCTCGCGAACAGTCCGAACACACATGCGGCGAGGAGGATACGTTTCATCGGGTTAGCTCCGGGGGACGAAGAGTTTAGCACACGAACTTGTGCGGAACGGCATGGCGATTGAAGTAGGAAAAGTGATGAATTTTTCGATTGCGATTACGAACAAAAAACGTATCATCTTATTCATGCAGCAAACGGAAACGGGTGGGCGCGGGTGCAATAAAGCCCCGGCGACGCTGTTTCCCTAGCTATACGATTCAGTGCAGCAGACGGCTGCATGATCTTTTGAAAACAAGTCGACAAGATCCCGCTCCTCCCCTCCACCACGGGGTGTGCGAGCGGTCGATCCGGTCCGCAACACCGGCGCGGTGGGTCATGGCACGTGACGTGACGCCGTTGCGGGGCCGCCGGAAATTCATGGGGAGGAGGTACACGAGTTCACATGGATTGTTCTAATACACCTAAGGGGGTTACTTCGTAGCGCCGCTGCGTAGTAACGACCCACCCCTGGAGGGCGCCCGTAAAACGGCGCCCTTTTTGTTTTTCGGGCGAGGGCTTCGATCTCGCCAGTACTTGTGGCTGGTTGTTGGTTGCTCGTTGTTTGCGGTGTCTCGCGAGAATCCGAAGCAACGAGCCACCCGGAACTTCCCCCGGCGTCGCGTCGTCAGCCGCTCTTTGCGCGCGAAGACGGCAAGCGTGCGCGAAACTGGTTCTGCGGATTTTCCCGACAAACCACAAGCAACGAGCAACCAGAACCCATGCAGCGTTGCTTGCGGCTTCTCGCGGGAACCCACAAGCAACCGGCAACGAACGAGCCACCAGTAACCGCGGCGCACAGCGCCGCGTGGTGCCCCGGGCCGGATTCGAACCGGCACGTCCGTCTCGGACACGGGATTTTAAGTCCCGAGCGTCTTCCCGTTCCGCCACCAGGGCAGGCTTCGCGCCGCGCGGGATGATAACCGTAACGGATCGGATATGATTCGCCGCGTCGTCTGACACACCCATCCCCCACCCGGAGGCTTCACTCATGACCGCAACTCTCGAGCTCACGCCCGGCGCGCCGCTCACTCTCCTCTCCGAAGAAGAGCAGATGTTCCAGCAGAGCGTGCGCGACTTCGCCATCGAGCGCGTCCGCCCGCTCGTCCACGAGATGGACCGCGACGCGACGATGTCGAAAGACCTCATCAAGAGCTTCTTCGAGCTCGGCATCATGGGCATCGAAGTGCCGGAACAGTGGGGCGGCGCGGGCTCGACGTTCTTCAACGCGGTGCTCGTCGTCGAAGAGCTGTCGCACGTCGACGCATCGTGCGGCGTGCTCGTCGACGTGCAGAACACGCTCGTCAACAACGCGCTCGTGCGATGGGGCAATCAGGATCAGAAGTCGAAGTACCTGGCGATGCTCGCGGCGGATACGGTCGGCGCGTATGCGCTGTCGGAGGCGGGATCGGGATCGGATGCGTTCGCGCTGGCGACGCGCGCGGAGGATCGCGGCGACTCGTGGGTGATCAACGGACGCAAGCTCTGGATCACGAATGCCGCGGAAGCAGGCGTGTTCATCGTATTCGCGAACGCGAATCCCGACGCCGGCTACAAAGGCATCACGGCATTCATCATCGAGCGCGACTTCCCCGGCTTCCAGGTCGGCAAGAAGGAAGACAAGACGGGCATCCGCGCGTCTTCGACGTGCGAGCTGATCCTCGAAGACTGCCGCGTCCCGAAAGAGAACGTCCTCGGCGAGCCCGGCAAGGGATACAAGATCGCCATCGAGACGCTGAACGAAGGGCGCATCGGCATCGGCGCGCAGATGCTCGGCGTCGCGCGCGGCGCGCTCGAATATGCGATCGCGTACACGAAGGAGCGCCGCCAGTTCGGACAGACGATCTCGTCGTTCCAAGGCGTGCAGTTCCAGATCGCGCAGGCGGCAACGGACCTCGAGGCCGCGCGCCTCATGGTCTACAACGCGGCGCGACTCAAAGACGCGGGCAAGCCGTTTCTCCGCGAGGCGGCGATGGCGAAGCTGTTCTCGTCGCAGGTCGCGGAGAAAGTGACGTCGCTCGCCGTGCAGCTCTACGGCGGCAACGGCTACACGAAGGAGTACCCGGTCGAGAAGTTCTGGCGCGACTCGAAGGTCGGACAGATCTACGAGGGCACGAGCAACATGCAGCTCGCAACGATCGCGAAGACGATTCTCACCGATCGGCTGTAGTAGCGCTCACTTCACAAAGCCCCGCGCGCGAACGAGCTCCACGATCGCGCGCGCATTCTCTTCCGCGCTCGTGTTCTGCGTCTCGATCGAGAGCTCCGGCGCGACCGGCGCCTCGTACGGATCGCTGATGCCCGTGAAGTGCGCGATCGTTCCTTTGCGCGCCTGCGCGTACATGCCCTTCGCGTCGCGCGCCTCGCAGACTTCGAGCGGCGTGTCGACGAACACTTCGAGGAAGCGATCGGCGCCCATCATGGCGCGCACGGCCTCGCGCGTCGCGCGATACGGACTCACCGCCGCGCACACCGCCGCGCCGCCGTGTCGCACGACTTCGGACGCGACGAACCCGATGCGCAGGATGTTCGTGTCGCGATCCTCTTTCGAGAAGCCGAGTCCCTTCGACAACTGCGTGCGCACGACGTCGCCGTCGAGCAGCGTGACCGCGCGTCCGTGTTCCATGAGCAGGCGCACGACGGCGTCGGCGGTCGTCGACTTGCCGGCGCCGCTCAGTCCCGTGAACCAGATGCAGAAGCCCTGACGCACGCGCGGCGGATAGCTCTCCGCGAGAATCGCCGCGACTTCGGGACGCGTGAACCATTCCGGAAGCGCCACGCCGCGGCCGAGGAATTGGTCGCGGACTTGAGTCCCGGAGATGGAGCGCGTGCGCGCGCCTTCCGGCACTTTCGAGATCTCTTCGTAGCGATCTTCGTCCGCGAGGTAGACCATCTCGCCGAAGCGCACCGGCGTCACGCCTGTTTCGTCCGCGTATTTCGCGACGAGCTCCTGCGCGTCGTAGGGACCGTAGAACGGACCGGGACTCGCGTGATCGCGTCCGACGATCAGATGGTTCGCGCCGTAGTTGCGGCGGATGATCGCGTGCCACAGCGCCTCGCGCGGACCGGCCATGCGCATCGCCAGCGGCAAGAGCGAGAGCACGACGCGATCAGGCTCGTAATACTTTTCGACGAGCGCCTTGTACGTACGCACGCGCGTGAAGTGATCGACGTCGCCCGGCTTCGTCATGCCGACGACGGGATGCAGGAGGAGCACGCCGTCGATCGCCTCCGTTGCGCGATGGGTCAGCTCTTCGTGCGCGCGATGAATCGGATTGCGCGTTTGAAACGCGACGACGTTCGCGCGTCCGCGCTCTTCGAGCAGCGCGCGCACTTCGCGCGGCGTGCGCCGCAGCTCCGTGAAGTCGAGCGCGCGCGGCACATGCAGCACGCGCAACGCGCCGGAGATGTTGAGCTCACCCCATCGCTCCATCTCCGCGACGAGCGGATGTGCGCGGTCGGTCGTGCCGAAGACGTTGCGCGCGGTCTCCTCGCGATTCCAACCGTAGATCTCCTCGATGGTCATGATCGCGAGGATCTCGTTGCGCGTCCCGCGCAGCACGACTTCGGAGTCGAGCTGCAGCGGCGCGCTCGCGTCGACCGGCAGCGTGACCGGGATCGGGAACAGCGTGCCGTCCGCGAGACGCATCTCCGCGACAACGCGCTCGTAATCGGCGCGGCCGAGGAAGCGGTCGAGGGGGGAGAAGGCGCCGGTGGCGAGGAGCTCGAGGTCGCATTGCGCGCGCGCGGAGATCTGAATCGACGGGAGCGACGCGGCGCGATGCAGCAGTTCTTCGGAGGAGTCGACGAGGTCGACGAGAGTGTCGCGGTACGGAGTGATCAGCATGGGCGCGCGGACTCTAACACGGCACAAATCCCGACCCGTCGAGTCAACATTGAACCCTCATTCAGCGCCCGAAAGGTTCAACGGCGGACCCTTTGTCGCGTTCAGGTCGCGCTAACTCATTGAAAACACGTGCGGCATCTCCGTTGAACTGTCTTGCCGCCCGTCAGGAGGCGCAGAATGAAACCTCGAATTCTCCTCACGGTAGCGGTTGCCATCCTTCTCAGCACGTCCGCGTTTGCCAAAACAGGCGTCGTGTTCATCCACGGAAAAGGCGGCGCGGACCTCGCGCAGCCGAGCGTCGCGCGCGCCTACTGGGGCGAAGACATGATCCGCGCGACGACGAAGGGATTCACCATCCCCTACCTCATCTGCGCGTACGACGGCACGCAGTACATGTGGGTCGCGGGCGGACAGGTCGCGGGACAGATCTACAACTGGATGAACGCGAACGCAATCGACGACATCGTCATCGAGACGCATTCGTTCGGCGGCGTCGTCATCCGCTGGATTCTCTCGAATCCGACGTATGACTCGCGCTATCAGCCGATCATCAATCGCATCCGCTGGGTGAACTCGATCGCGCCGCCGAACAAGGGCTCCGAGGCGGCGAATCTCGCGGGGACGTTGTCGGGATCGTGGCTGACGGGCTGGATGATCGATCTCGTCGGACAGAACACGGACTCGACGAAGAACTGCTCGACGTCGTCGATGAGCTACTACAACACGTACTACCTCAAGGGCACATCCGGACGTCCGGCTCTCCCGAAGACCATCTACAACATCGCCGGCACGGGACTGTGGAACGACTTCGTGCATTCGGAAGACTACGGCCTGGCGACGCTGTCGGGGATCGCGGGGATGCCGGGCGAAGACGACGGCATGGTCTCGCAGTACAGCGCGCAGGCGGTGGGCGTCGTCTGGTTCACGACGCTCGCGAATCATCATCACAACCGCCGCAACGACTATCGCAAGATCGGCGACTCGCTCGCCACGGACTTTTGAGAGGAGACGACGATGAAAAAACTATTTGCATTGCTCCTCCTCGCGCCTGCGACGTTCGCCGCGGACGTCGTCGGCAAATTCGAAACCGGCACAAAGTACGAGGCGCCGATTGCACACGCGCCGGCTTCGGTGTCGCGCATGTTCGCGCGCGAAGTGCCGCGCGTCTCGAGTCACGCGTCGGTCGAGCTGCCGGCGTCGGGCGACAGCAGCATGATCATCTGGGCTCCGGGCCGCGGCGCGCGTCTGACGACGCCGAGCGGCTCGGTGCTGCAGTCGTCGGAGCGCGGCTCGATCGAACGCGGACTGCGGCGCATCGGACTCGAGGGATCGCAGGAAGTGCTGCACGTGATGCGCACCGCCGCGGCGAGCTATCGGCTCGACGTCGACGTGCCCGATGACGCGCAGGGCGTGACGATCGTCGCCGCCGAGCCGGACAGCGCACTCACGCTGTCGACG
>DATELS010000012.1:0-2343 GCA_035276365.1 Thermoanaerobaculia bacterium | reverse complement strand
GCCGCGGCGCGTACGCGCGCGTCGAGGCGCGGCTCGAGCCGTATTCAAAGGAGCAGATCGACAAAATCGTCGCTGCCCACCTGGCGCAGAGCCACGCTCCGGCGTCAGGGGCGCAGCACTGATTTAGTTCGGAGATCGGAGCTCGGACGGTCGCCTCCGATCTAGCACTGGCGCCATGCTCGACACCTTCTTCGCCCGCCTTCATGCGCTCTCCCATCGCGGGAGACGGCGGGATCGCGTGTCGATTCTCTTGCCGTTTCTGATCATCTCCGTCGGACTCGGCGCGCTGGCGTGGCGGTCGTACGTCCTGAGCGTGAAGATGGAGAACGGCACGACCACGCTCGCCGGGCAGTACGCGGATTACACGGCGGAGATCACCGCGCGCCGCGTCGATGCGGCGGTGGCGGCGGAGATCGGGCAGATGTCGGACGAGTGGCAGCAGACCGAGCGCCGCTTCGGCGCGCCGAACTTCGCTGCGCTCACCGACTGGATCACGCGCCATCCGTGGATCGACTCCGCGATCTACGTTCCGGATGACGATCCCGCGGGCTCGGTGTACGCGTACGCGGCGGATGCGCCGAAGGCGTCGAAGACGCTTCCGCTGCGCGAGTTCTACACATCCTCGGGCATGGTGCGCTTCACCTACGATCCGAGTCTCTTGCTCGCCACGGTGCACTCCGCGGTACGACAGCCGCCGCTCGCGCGCAATCGCGGCGGCCTCGCCATTCAGCAGCAGGCCGACGTCAGCATCGTGCACGGACAGCCGGAAGGCTTGCAGAAGCTCGATGACGGATTCGCGTTCGTCGCGCCGCTCGCGCCGCCTGTCTCGCAATACGGCGTGCGCGCGGTCGTGCGCACCGCGTACGTCGGCGGCAAGGGCTGGCAGAACCATCGCCTCATGAGCCTGTGGGTGAGCCTCCTCGCGCTCGCGCTCACCGGCGTCGGCGCCGCGCTCGCGCTGCGCGGCATCAACAAAGAGACGGAGACGATGAAGCTGCGCGGCGCGCTCA
Source organism: Thermoanaerobaculia bacterium (assembly GCA_035276365.1). Lineage (GTDB taxonomy): Bacteria > Acidobacteriota > Thermoanaerobaculia > Gp7-AA8 > Gp7-AA8 > QHVT01. The sequence continues at coordinate 1,333 of DATELS010000012.1, read as the reverse complement.
TCGCGAACGTCTCGCACGAGCTGCGCACGCCGCTCTCGATGATCCGTCTCGCCGCCGAGACGCTGAAGCGCGGCAAATTGAAAGAGAAAGAACGCGCGGACATGGAGGACCAGATCCTGCGCGAAGTCCTCCTGCTCTCGCATCTCGTCGAGAACGTCCTCGACGTCGCGCGCATCCAGAACCAGAGCACGAAGGCGCTCGCGTTCACGCCGGTCGCGCCGCGCGATCTCATTCGCAATCTGCTGACGACGTACGAGTCGTGGATCCGCAGCAAGGGCTTCACGGTCGGGCTCTATCTCGACGAAACCGTCGGCGAGCAGATGTGGGATCGCGACGCCGTGTCGCGCGCGCTCCTCAACCTCATCGACAACGCGATCAAGTACTCGGGCGAGAACGATCAGAAGGCGATCGACGTCTTCCTTCGCCAGACGCCGGAGCATGTCGTGATCGAAGTGAAGGACCACGGCATCGGCATCGATGCGAAGGACGCGTCGAAGATCTTCGATCCGTACTTCCGCGCGAAGTTCTCCGACACGATCACACGTCGCGGCGCAGGACTCGGACTCACGCTCGTGCAGCAGATCGTCGAGTCCCACGGCGGCCGCGTCGAAGTCGACTCCGCCCTCGGCGCCGGCTCGACGTTCCGCCTGCTCTTTCCGCGCGCGCTCTCGGGCACCGCGGACGACCTCGCGCCGATGGCCGGTAACCAGCAACCGGTTTCCACGTAGACTAAGGAACACGGAGCGCTCTGAATGACCAGGATTCTGATCGTCGAGGATGAAGCAGGACTGCGGCAGGGGCTGGAGATCAACCTCCGCCACGAGAATTACGAGACGGTGACCGCGGGAGACGGCGAGGAGGCCATCCGCCTCTTCCATTCCGAGTCGCCCGATCTCGTGCTGCTCGACCTCATGCTGCCGAAGAAGAGCGGCTTCGAGGTGCTCGACCACATCCGCAAGGTCTCGAAGATTCCGGTCATTCTCCTCACCGCGCGCGGGCAGGAGACGGACAAGGTGCGCGGCCTCCGCGGCGGCGCGGACGACTACGTGACGAAGCCGTTCGGCGTGCAGGAGCTGTTCGCGCGCATCGACGCGGTGATGCGCCGCAGCGAAGTCGTGACGTCGACGGCGAAGACGATCTGCGAGGACTCGCTGATCCGTCTCGATCCGGCCACGCGCGAGGCGACGGCCAATGAGCAGAAGCTCAAGCTCTCGCCGAAAGAGTTCGACCTGCTGATGTACCTCTTCAAGAACAAGGAGCGCGTCGTCCCGCGCGACGAGCTGCTCTCCCGCGTCTGGAACTATCGCGTCGACCTCAACCTCAACAGCCGCAC
>DATELS010000011.1:0-5796 GCA_035276365.1 Thermoanaerobaculia bacterium | reverse complement strand
ATCTGGTAGATCACGCCCACGGGAACGCCGGGAGCCACCGTGTCCTGTGCGAGCTGCGCGTCGACGCGGACGTCGTCCTCGCGGCCGAGGGCGCGGCGGGGATCGTCCATGTTGATGCCATCGGCGAGGATGGTGGTGGAGAGCAGGGTGAGGAAGGTGGCGGCGAGGATTTTCATGTGCGCTCCCGAATGTCTCCGGGAACGCGCCACTTCTTAAAGCGTGCCAGTTATTTGGAGGGGCGTGACGGCCATCACTCAGTCGATCTTCAAAACCGCGAGAAACGCCTCCTGCGGGATCTCCACTTTTCCCACGCGTTTCATGCGCTTCTTGCCCTCTTTCTGCTTCTCGAGGAGCTTGCGTTTGCGCGTGATATCGCCGCCGTAGCATTTCGCCAGAACGTTCTTGCGCAGCGCCTTCACCGTCTCGCGCGCGACGATGCGATTGCCGATCGCCGCCTGCAGCGCCACCTCGAACATCTGTCGCGGGATGAACTCCTTCATCTTCTCGACGAGCATCTTGCCGCGCGCGAACGCCTTGTCCTTATGCACGATCAGCGACAGCGCGTCGAGCGGCTCGCCGTTGACGAGGATGTCCATCTTCACGAGATCGCTCTCGCGATAGCCGATGAACTGATAGTCGAGCGATGCGTAGCCGCGCGAGATCGACTTCAGCTTGTCGAAGAAGTCGAGGATGACTTCGTTCAGTGGCATGTCGTACACGATCATCACGCGGTTCGCGGACACGTACTCGAGCTTCTTCTGCGTGCCGCGGCGATCGATCGCCAGCGCGAGGATCGGTCCGACGTATTCGTCCGTCGTCAGCATCGTGACTTCGAAGAACGGCTCTTCGATCTTCGCGATCTTCGACGGATCGGGCAGCTTCTGCGGGTTCTCGACTTCGATCTCCTCGCCGTCCGACATCGTCACGCGATAGCGCACGCCGGGCGCGGTGGTGAGGAGCTCGAGATTGAACTCGCGCTCGAGACGCTCCTGGATGATCTCCATGTGCAGGAGGCCGAGGAAGCCGCAGCGGAAGCCGAAGCCGAGGGCGACGGAGTTCTCGGGCTCGTACGAAAACGAGGCGTCGTTCAACTTCAACTTGCCCACTGCATCCCGCAGGTTCTCGTACTCCTCGGTGATGATCGGGAAGAGTCCCGCGAACACCATCGGCTTCACTTCCTGGAAGCCGGGCAGCGGCTGCGGATTCTGTTTCGCGTCGGTGATCGTGTCGCCGATCTTGGCCTGCGCGATGTCGCGCACGTTCGCGGAGAAGAAGCCGACTTCGCCGACGCTCAGCGAGTCGACGGCCTTGGGCTTCGGCGTGAAGATGCCCATCTCCGTGATCTCGAACTGATTGCCGGTGTACATGAACTTGATCTTCTGGCCGCGGCGCAGCGTGCCGTCGACCATGCGCACGAGGCAGACGACGCCGCGATACGGGTCGTACCAGGAGTCGAAGAGGAGGCCGCGCGTGTCGCCGTCGGGATTGCCTTTCGGCGCGGGGATGTGCGTGACGATCTTCTCGAGGATCTCGTCGACGCCGATGCCGGCCTTCGCGGATGCGAGCACGGCGTCGTGCGCGTCGAGGCCGATCACGTTCTCGATCTGCTCGCGCACGCGCTCGGGCTCGGCGGACGGCAGGTCGACTTTGTTGATGACCGGCAGGATTGCCAGATCGTTGTTGATGGCGAGGTAGCTGTTGGCGAGCGTCTGCGCCTCGACGCCCTGCGTCGCGTCGACGACAAGGATCGCGCCCTCGCACGCGGCGAGGCTGCGCGAGACTTCGTAGCTGAAGTCGACGTGCCCCGGCGTGTCGATGAGGTTGAAGATGTAGTCGTTGCCGTCGCTCGAGCGATGGCGGAGCGTGACGGCGCGCGCCTTGATGGTGATCCCGCGCTCGCGCTCGAGATCCATATCGTCGAGCATCTGCTCGTGGAGCTCGCGCTGTTCGACCGCGCCGGTGCGCTGCAGGAGACGATCGGAGAGCGTCGTCTTGCCGTGGTCGATGTGCGCGATGATCGAGAAATTGCGGATGTACTGAGGGTCAGCCATTCGGTAGCGCGCCAATTAACACGAATGGCCGCCCTTGTCATCCCACGCGCCGCGCGCGCCGACCCCTACGGCTCGAGCGCGACCGCGGGGACGTACATGCTCGGCCCCTTGTAGATCGAGGACACGCCGCCCTGCCAGTCGCCGTTGCCGGTGATGCGCAGGAGATGGCGGCCTTCGACCGAGTAGACGAACGGCGGCGGCGACGGATTGCGCACTTCTTCGAGCGGGATCAAACGCGCGGAGTGCGCGGGCACGTCGATCGTGCGCGCGGAGGAGCGGTCGAGCTCGGGCCGTTCCATTTCAATGTTCAGCGTCAGCGTCTGAAAGCTCGGATTGATGACCAGCAGATTCGCCTTCCGCGGTCCATCATCCCGAATGATCGCCTCGGTCACCGCGGTCGTTCCCGCGGGAATCCACGCGGACGGAGCGTCGATGAGCTGCTTGTCCCAGCCGGAGACGCGCGTCGCGTGCGTGTCGATCTCCGTGTGCACGCGCAGCTTCTCGGTCGACACGATCTGGATCGCGGAGACGTTGCCGAAGCACGCGACGGGTCCAATCGAGACGCGACCCGATGCCGGCACGGCGAACGGTGCGCCGACGACACACGGTGAGGCACCGTTCAGCGGATAGACGTCGACGGTCGACACCGTCGCCTCGCGCGGCGACAGGTTCTGCACGACGGTCGTGGCGTAGTAGTACGTGCCGTCGTCCGTGGAGAGGTAGCCGGACAGCGGAACGATGTACTGAAACTGCTCCGCGGACGCGACGAGGGATACCGCGAGAGAGGCGATCAGGATCAGGGCTCGCATGCCCGAATTATGCACGCCATTGATGGCCGCAGTCGATACACACACGCTCGCCGAGGAGGAGGTGGGCGAGGAGGACGATGGCGATCATGATGCCGCCGACGAGCGCGGCGTTGAGCTGGAAGCGCAACACGGCCAGGATCGCCAGCGCGATGAGCGCGACGTAAATCACCCACGTCACGTTGCCGCCGCGACGCGTCTTCTCCGATCCGCAACTCGGGCAATTCACGGTGATATTGTCCCTTGCATGGATCTCGGGATTCGCAATCGCGTTGCCATGGTCGCCGCCGCGTCGAAGGGACTCGGACGCGCGATCGCCGAGGCACTGGCGGCGGAGGGATGCCGCGTGTCGATCTGCTCGCGATCGCTGGAGTCGCTCGAGGACTCCAAGCGCGCGATCGAAGCGGCGGGCGCGGAAGTGCTCGCGGTCGCATGCGACGTGGCGAACGCGGACGATCTGCGTCGCTGGTTCCACGACACGGTCGCGCGCTTCGGTCAGGTGGACATCCTCGTCACGAACACGGGCGGTCCTCCCGCCGCGCCGTTTCTGCAACTCGATGAGTCGCTATGGCAGACGGGGATCGACTCGACGCTGATGAATGTCGTGCGCCTCTGCTGGCTGGCGATCCCCGGGATGCAGGAGCGGAAGTGGGGACGCATCGTGAACCTGACGTCCTTCGTCGCGAAGCAGCCGGTGGAATTGCTGACGATCAGCTCGACGCTGCGCGCGGGACTCTCCGCGCTCACGAAGACGCTCGCCGATCAAGTCGCGCGCGACGGGATTCTCGTGAACGCCGTGCTGCCCGGACACTTCCTCACCGATCGCCAACTGCATCTCGCGGAGCTGCGCGCGGAACAGCAAGGCATCACGCCGCAGGAGTACCTCGACAAAGCGGTGTCGGTGATTCCGATGGCGCGCTACGGAAAACCCGAAGAGCTGGCGAATGTCGTGGCGTTTCTCTGCAGCGAGCGCGCGACCTACGTGACCGGACTGTCGATGCAGATCGATGGCGGGTTGTATCGCGGAACGTTCTAGCTAGCGGTGATCGCTTCGTAAACGCGCCGCCCCGCTGCCCGGAATCCATCGATACGGAATCTCCTCCGAGTCGTACGGCAGGCGCCAGTGATCGGGATCCTCGTAGTCGTACGCGTGCGTCGGAAAGTTCACCATCAACGCCTCGGATGACCCGAGGTTTTGCAGGCCGTGCCAGACGCCGGTGGGAAGGACGAGGAACGTCGGACGCGCGTCGCCGACGTACAGCTCCATCAACGCGCCGTGCGTCGGGCTCTCCTCGCGGCCGTCGTACAGCACGAGCTTGAGATGTCCCTGATTCACGAACAGGCGATCGATCGACTTCGCGTGACAGCTCCACGCGCCGATGGCGCCGGGGAAGAGCCGCGACTGATAGATGTGCACGACGGGCAGTCCGGTCGGATCCCACTCCGCGCGATACATCTCCGTGATCACGCCGTGATCGCGCGGCACGTGCAGCACCTCGCGCGCGACCACGCCTTCGATGTTGCGGCGCAGCGCCTGCCACTCACTCGTGACGATCTGGCCGTCTTTCTGTGCTCCGGGCAACATCTTCATCCCTCCACTCCTTTGAACCGTTTGATCCTGCGGATGTCCTGCCCCTTCTTCGGTGTGATGTGCCGCCACACCGCGCCGGGCAGGAGCCACGGCCGCCGCACGAAGCGCATCACGCGCTGCACCATCGTAGGCTTCGTTCCGGGTCGCGCCAATGCGTAGACGAGTTTGACCAGCTCCGTGGTTTCGAGATCGGGCTCGGCGCGGATGCGCGCGAGCCACGCGGCCTGCTCGTGACACGGACGCTCGCGATAGACATTGCGCCGCGACGACGCGCCGAACTTGATCGCGGTCAGGCGATGCACGAACGTGAACTTCATCCCCGCCGCGCGCGCTCGCCGCCACAAGTCATCCTCGGGCGGAATGGTGAGCTCGCGATAATCGCGCCAGCCGCCGATGACGTCGATCATCGCGTGACGATGCGCGACGGATGTCGGTGGCAGCGATCCCGGCATCACCGTTCCATCGGGATCGACGATCGCGAGCATCGAATGCGCGACGTCCGCTCCCGCATCGAGTGCCGTGACGAGCACGGCGAGATGATGCGGCAGCCACAGGTCGTCGTGTCCGAGGTAGGCGATGTATTCGCCGCGAGCGCGGCGGATGCCTTCGTTGTTCGGGCCGCTCTGATGACCGGAACGCTCCGCGAGATTGATCCAGTGCACGCGCGGATCGGTGAACGACGTTACCACGCGCTCCGAGTCATCCGTGCAGCGGTCACCGATCACGAGCAGCTCGAAATCCGCGAACGTCTGCTCCAGCGCGCTCGCGATCGAGTACGGCAGCACCGTGCTCCAGTTGTACGTCGGGATGATGACGGTCACGCGCGGCATTGCGCCGGTCAGTCCCAGGTCGTTCCGTTCATCTTCGCGACGATCTTCGCCACCTCGATGTAGTCCGCCTGCTCGCCGAGTTGATGCAGCGCGCCGCTGAAGAGCTGCTGCGTCAGCGCGAGCATCGGCGTCGACGCGTGCTGCTGATGCGCGAGCGACGCGGCGATGCGGATGTCCTTGTCGTGATGCGCGAGCTTGAAGACGAGCGGCCACTGGTGATCGCGCAGACGCATCGGCAGCAGGTTCTCCGAGGCATTCGAGCGTCCGCTGCCGGCGTTCGTGACTTCGAGCGCGGTCTTGATGTCGATGCCGAGCTCCTTCGCGAGCAGGAGGCACTCCGAGGTGATCCAGACCGTCGCGCCCATGATCGAGTTCGTGAGCACTTTGATGGCGTGGCCGGCGCCGATCTCTCCGACGCGAATGAGCGTCTTGCCGTTCACGCGCAGGATCTCTTTCGCACGCGCCACATCCGCTTCCGAGCCGCCCATCATGATCGTGAGCGTGGCGTTCTCCGCGCC
>DATELS010000010.1:0-3548 GCA_035276365.1 Thermoanaerobaculia bacterium | reverse complement strand
TGGTCGTAGTCGACTTCGATGCGCTCGCCGTCGAGATCGCCGGTGAAGGGATCGGTGACGTCGCGGATGACGACGGGGATGCCGTAGCGCCGCTCGATGTAGGGCTCGAGCTGGTTGAAGACTTCGCGGAAACGGGACTCGTCGAGCATGGGGCATTTATACGCCTACGCGCTGCGTTTCTCTCCCCCGAATGCGTTCTCTAATCGTCGCCTTCTGCCTCCTATTTGCCACCACGCTCGCCGCGGAGACGTTCTCCTTCACCGTCATCGGCATCGACTGCGCGGCGTGCGCGCCGCCGATCGTGAAGGCGCTGAGCGGTGTCGACGGCGTGACGAATCCGCGCATCGACACGAAGAAAGGCATCGCGACCGTCGAGATTCCGGCGGGCTTCGACAAGGATCGCCTGCGCACCGCGGTCACCGCGTCCGGCTTCGGCGTCGTGTTTCCGGGCGAGCAGCCGAAGAGCGGGATCGATGCATTGCCGGAGGACGTCGTGCGCACGCTCGACATCCAGAGCGACACGAGCGGCAAGCGCGCCGACGTTGCCAAGCTCATGGTGCCGGGCAAGATCACGATCATCGACTTCTACGCCGACTGGTGCGGCCCCTGCCGCGTCCTCGAGAATCGCATCGAGCACCTCATGGCCGGCGGGCGCAGCGACCTCGCCGTGCGCCGCCTCAACATCGGCAAGTGGGACAACGAGCTGGCGAAGCAGGCCACGCGCGAGTTCCATCTCGAGGCGCTGCCGTACATCCGTGTCTACGACAAGCAAGGCAAGTTCGTGACGTCGGTGACGGGCGGGATGTGGGACGAAGTGCTCGCCGCGATCGAGAAGGCGTCGCGATGAAGCGCGCGGCATTCATCCTGTTCACGCTGCTCGCGCTCGTGCCGTCCGCGTACGCCTGACCGGCCTGAGCGAATCCCAACCTCTCCGGCGGAGCGGGTACGACGACGATTGTGGATCCCGGACGCTGGCGCGTGAGCTTCAGCGCGGCGTTCGGATCGTTCGAGGCCTCGCACGTCGCCGACGTGCCCGACGTCGCGCCGCACATGCATCACGTGCGCTTGAACCTCTCGCACTACGAGCTCTTCGCGAATTACGGACTGCGCAACCGCATGCAGCTCTTCGTGCGCGCGCCATACGACGTCAAGGATCAGCACGTGCGCTACTCGACGCTCGACGGCGCGCCGTTCACGCCGCCGTACGGCGACATCCATCACCGCACCGAAACGCTGACCGGGATCTCCGACGCGTCGATCGGCATCGAGCTCGCGCCGCGCAGCGGATGGACGCTCGGCCTCGGCACCACTCTGCCCACCGGTGACACCGTCCCCGACCCCATCCTCCTCGGCCGCGAAGGCAAGACGCACGAGCACATCCAGTTCGGCAGCGGCACGTTTCGTCCGATCGTCTCCGCGCAGTGGGCGCATCCGCGCTTCGTCGCGCGCGCGGAGGCGACGCTGAGCGTGTACGAGAACGGCGAGGGATTTCGCGCGCCGACGACGATCGTGTATTCGGCGGGTCCGCAACTGCGCGTGCGCAACGTCTCGATCGCGCCGCGCGTCACGGGCCAGTATCAGACGATCGGACGCTGGAGCGGCGAGATCGACGAGGGCAGCGGCTTCGACATGGGCGGCGTCTCGCTGCAACTCGCGATGCCCATCCGCGGCTTCGTCATCGCGCCGAATGTCTATCGCGAGCTGTGGTCGCGCTCGCTTTCCGGCGACGAGTCGTTTCGGCAGGGCACGACGTTCGGGGTTGCGATTTCGCATACCTACTGACTTCCGGCGAGGTACCATTCCTCATGTTCGACCTCAGCCTCGTCGATCCCGGTCGCGCCACCAACTTCTTCGGCCTCTTCTCCGGACTCACCTTTCACTCCACGAAGCGCGACTTCGATCTCACGAACGCGCTGTGGCTCGCGGAGATCAGCCGCCTGATTTATCGGCGCTCGGGCGAGGTGAACAGCCATCCTGCGCCGCTGCGCCGCGACTTCCTGCGCGTGCAGGAGCTCGAGGAGCTGCACTTCTTTAGCGATGACAAGACGCAGGCCGCGCTCGTGGGCGGACGCGGATTCCGCGTGCTCGTCTTCCGCGGCACCGAGCCGCTGCGACTGCTCGAAGACCTGCGCATCGACGCCGACGTGCGCCTCGAGCCGTGGCAGCACGGCGGTCACATTCATAAAGGCTTCCGCGACGCGTTCCTCGACATCTGGGAAAAGAAGATCGAGCCGCATCGCGGCGATCTCTCCGCTCCCCTCTTCCTCACCGGCCACAGCCTCGGCGCCGCGCTCGCGACGATCGCCACGTCGTTCCTCATCGCCGAAGGGATTCCCGTCGCGGCGACGTACAACTTCGGCTCGCCGCGCGTCGGCGACGCCGCGTTCACCGCGACGCTCGCGCATCAGCCGATCTATCGCATCGTGAACGACAACGACGTCATCACGACCGTGCCGCCGTGCAGCAACCCCGGCTACTGCCACGTCGGGACGCTGGTGCACATCGCGCACAACGGCGCGCTCGAAGTGAGCGAGCACGCGCGCGACGAGAACCGCGTCAGCATCGACATTCTCGACCACGTGCCGTCGAACTACGTCGAGCGGCTTCGCGCACGCATCTCATAGCTGTTCGTTGAAGAGGAACGCCGCCAGATCCTTCACCTTGTGCAGGAGCGGCCGGTGCTTCCACTTCTCGAGATCGACGCGCACCGCGTGCTCGAGATCCGCGTTGAACGTGCGCTCGAGCTCCGCCGCGATGCTCTCGTCGTGGATGACGAGCGAGACTTCGTCATTCACTTCGAATGAGCGGTCGTCGAAGTTCGTCGAGCCGACCGCGGACCAGCAGCCGTCGACCGTGATGACTTTCTGATGCAGCAGCGTCGACTGATAGTCGAACAGCTTCACGCCGCCTTTGAGCAGCGTGCCGTAGTGATGATGACTCGCGTGCTGCACCAGCGGTGAGTCGCTCGCCTCGGCCGCCGGAATCATGATGCGCACGTCGACGCCGCGCCGCACCGCGTCGATGAGCGCGCGACGCGCGTCGGGATCGGGCAGAAAGTACGGGTTCTGAATCGTGATGCGATGGTCGGCGGCGCGGATGGCCATGTAGTGCAGCAGCTTCACCGACGACGGGCTGCCCGACGCCGAGATCCACACCGCGTGCGCGCGCATCGTCCCCGCCTTCTCGAGCGGCGGGAAAAAGTGCTCGCCGCCCATGACCTCGCCCGTCTCCTCGATCCAGTTCTCCGCGAACGCGGACTGCAGTTGCGCGACGATCGGCCCTTGCACGCGCGCGGAGATGTCGCGGAAGTGCTGCTTGTCCTGCGCCTCGCCGAGCCAGTTGTCGGTGATGCAGTGACCGCCGATGTAGCCGAGGCGGCCGTCGAGGATGATGAGCTTACGGTGGTCGCGGTTGTTCAGGACGCCGAGATTGCTGATGCGCATCGGGTGGTACTTGCGGACCTGACAGCCCGCCTCGCGCATCCTCTTCAGATCCGTGCGGCCGAAGTGGCGGCCGCCGGTGCCGTCGAGCATCATCCGGACTTCCAC
>DATELS010000009.1:0-2709 GCA_035276365.1 Thermoanaerobaculia bacterium | reverse complement strand
GCAGAACTGAATTCGGGCTGGACGGTGCGAGACGCATCGGGCCAGATGCTCCGGCGCCTCGCCAAACAGGGCACGACCTGGACATGGCTGGAAGATTACGTGTACCGGGACGGGACGCTCATGGCGGCGGAACTGCCGGGCACTCCCACACGCCTGCAGTTCCACCTCGATCACCTCGGCACGCCCCGCTTGATCACCGCCGACGACGGTGTCGAGATCGCGCGTCACACGTACTACCCATTCGGCGGCGAGGCCACGTCGCCCGCGCAGGACAACGAGCCACGCAAGTTCACCGGCCACGAGCGCGACGGCCACTCGCTCGACTACATGCACGCGCGGTATTACACGGCGGAGTGGGGGCGGTTCTTATCGGTTGATCCGGGTCCTTCGGATTTGCGCCGTCCGCAGACGTGGAACCGGTATGTCTATGCCGAGAATAACCCGGTGAATCGGAATGATCCCGACGGCCGGTTAACCAATCCAGTCACGCAAGAGGTTGGAAAAGGAAAGCCAATTCTTCATCGCGGAGGAGGAGTCGGGGAGATTCGGGAGCTTCGGTCATCGGTCACGGCTTCGGCCGGAGGCGAGTACGGAGCCGCCCGATCGGGTGGTCGACCCCACAAAGGTGTCGACATCGTTGCGCCCGTGGGGACACCGCTTGTTGCCGCATTCAGCGGAACCGCGGAAGTTCGACCCGAGTTCGACAAGGATGGAAAGCAAAATAAACTCGGACTGACAGTGGTCGTGTTTGGAAAGGACGGCACGACAGCAATGTACGCCCATTTGAGCGGAACAGACGTCAAGACAGGAGACAAGATCAAGGAAGGACAAGAGGTCGGAGACGCAGGCAGAAGTGGGAATGTTATGAAGGCGCAACCGGCGAATGAGGATCACGTTCATTTCCAGCTGTACCACAAGAATAAGCTGACCGATCCTGAGGAGTTCTTGAATGATCCGGAGAAGCAGAAGCAATTTAGCGATGGGAAGCCGAAGCAGTAGCCGAAAATCAGCGAACTGGAGCTCTTGATGCTTTCCGTACTATTTGCGGTCCTTACTGCTGCACCTCTCTCGGTGATCCCTGTGGGAAAAGATTGTCATGTATGGCCGAACCACAAGGGTGATCGGGCCCTTATCGCGTGCCAATCTGACGATGAGATGCGTCTCGCCTTCATGGCGAAGGATGGCACGACTATCGAGGTTCAACGAGTCGACTCAGACATCGCGCAGAGCGCAGTAGCAACCGGGCCAGCCGCCTGGTCACCCGCAGACACGCACGTCGCGCTCGAAATAGGATTGGACGAGGAGCCGGGTGTCCTATTGATCGATGTGAGCCGACAGCCTTCTGCCGTTTTTGTTGATCGCGCACTGGCGTCGGCGAATGTGTCTGGTGCCGGCCCGCAGTGGGATTCGTCGGGAGCGTGGCTCGTGTTCCGCACGTCAGGGACGGGCGAGTGGGAGAACGAAGGCATCTACGCGCGCGAAATCAAGGGCGGCGCGATGCTCAAATTAGTCGCCGGTGTGCCGCGCAGTATGACAGTCGCAAGCGACACTCTTTTCGTAACACTTCTACAAGCAGACGACCGACGAAAGGATGAGCTGGTGATCTTCGATCTGCCGACGTTGCTGAAGCAGGGGTCTCGGGTGGCGATTGCAAATTCGGCACGGAAGCGGACGGAAAAAGAGTAACTGCTCCAAAGTCGACGCGCGTCGGTAATTAGTCTGGCAGACGGTGGCGACCGGTGTCGCCGCGACCGCACGCACGTTCGATGATGCGGGTCGCACAGCGGACACGGCGTATGTGTACCGTGTCAAGGCGGTTCATGCAGGAGTGGCGTCCCGATGGAGTGCGTCGGACCTGGCGTTGACGACGATGTTCCTCGACGATCCGATCGTTGCGGGATCGACAATCGTGCAGGCCGCGCATTCGACGCAGTTGCGGGCCGCAATCGATGCGGTACGGCTGCTCGGTGGCCTCGGGGCGGCGACTTACACTGGCACTACGCCGGCGGCTGTGGTGGTGATCGCGCCGGCGCATGTGGAGGAAATGAGAACCCGACTCGATGAAGCGCGCGCCGCGTTGTCATTGCCGACGGCCTCGTACAGCGAGCGGCCTCTCGGCGCGCTGGCTGTGGTGAAGGCTGTGCATATCAATGACCTGCGCGGAGGCCTGAAATGAAGCGGCGGATGAGAGTCGCGATTGGCCTGCTGCTGTGGCTCGTGAGCAGCGCCGCAATCGGCGCCGAGATGAGCTCGTTCGGACGCTACCGTGTCGCTGTCAAGGTCGCCGAGGGGGCGGATCGGGATCAGACGGTCGCGGAGGTCGCGGCGATTTATCGCGCTCGCCTCGAGCCGTTCCGCGAAATCGCGTTCGATGGCTTCGTCGGACTTATGAGCAGCGCCAGCGCGGAGTTGATGAGGAAGGATCCGCGCGTCGTGTCGGTGGAGGAGCTTCCGCAGATGGAACCGCCCGCACCGTCGCCTGCGATGGTCGAAGAGAAACGGCCGCAGGAAGTGCGAACGCCGGTCGCGCATACAGGGAGCGAGACATGGACGACCGGATCGTATTCATATGACGGGTCGGGAAACATCCGCTCGATGGGAAGCGATACGTTCGTGTACGACGCGTTCGGACGGGTGACGAGCGGTGCGGCGGGGCCGGGACGTCGTCAGGATTACACGTACGATCGTTTCGGCAATCTCACTTCGATC
>DATELS010000008.1:0-8748 GCA_035276365.1 Thermoanaerobaculia bacterium | reverse complement strand
ATGTACTAAGACTCACCTTTTGGAGTTCAATGAAGGCGAGCCGGCAACGGCTCGCCTTTTCATTTATGAAGATCATCGCGCACCGCGGACTCGGACAAGCGTTCATCGATCCCGACTCGCCGCCCGAGAACACGCTGCCTTCGTTCGCCGCGGCGTGGGAGTTGGGCGCGGTCGCGTGCGAGCTCGATGTGCAGGTGACGTCGGACGACAAGGCGATCGTGATTCACGATCAGACGACGGAACGCACGACGAACGCGAATTGGATCGTCGCGCAGCACACCGCGGCGGAGCTGCAGTCGCTCGACGCGGGACGCTGGAAAGCAGCGCGATGGTCGGGCACGTGCCTTCCGCTGTTGTCCGAGGTGATCGATGAGTTGCCGGATGGTCGGCAGTTGTACGTCGAGTTGAAAGACGGACCGCAGGTCGTGCCCGCGGCGATGCGTGCCGTGCGCGACGCGCGCAAAAGTCCGGAGCAGATCATCTTCAAGAGTTTCGACATCGACACGATCGCGGCGATGAAGGTCGAGATGCCGTCGTACTCGTGCTTCCTGCTCGTCGCATTTCAAGGCGACGTCGCGCAGGGACGCTGGAACATGGTCTATGACGAAGGTCCGAACTTCCGTCCCGTCGTGCAGCCGTATGTCGAAGAGGATGTGCTCGCACTGTTGCGGTGCTACTCGCTCGACGGAATCGACACGAGCTTCGTCATGCCGCCATCGCTCGTGCGGCTGATGCGCGATGCGCGACTCGAGCTGGTCACGTGGACGATCAACGATCCGCTCGTCGCGCGCGATCTCATGGCGATGGGCGTCGAGGTGATCACGACCGACGTGCCGGCGCTGCTCACGCGCGCGCTCACGTGAGCCCGAGCAGCGGCCAGATGATCCCGTGCACGAACGGTGGGTGAAACACGAGCGGCATCGGCGCGGCGAGCCAGAACAATGTCCACACGCGCCCGAGCGGACGTCCGACTTTGCGCTCGATCGCCACGAGCGCGCCGTGCAGAAGAAAGTAGAGCGTCGGCAATCCATATCCGGCATTCACCGGAACGCTGATCGCGAGCTCGTGCAGGACTCCCGACAGGAGGAACGACGCGAGGAGCGCGCCGTTCTCCCCGATGACGGGACGCAGCGGACGATGCACGACCGTCGCGACCATCTCCGAGAATCCGATGTTCCAGCGCCGGCTCCAGAACTCGGAGAGGCTGCGTGCGAAGAGCGGCGCGCGAAAGAGCTTCGCCACCGGCACGCCGCGCAGCCGATAGATCGCGGCAAGTAAGTCGAAGACGCCAAAGTGCAGCATCAGCGAGAGCGCGGGCAACGCGAGAATCGTCGACCAGAGCGGATACGCAATCGCGCGCGCGATCGCGAACAGCGCGGCGCCCAGGGCGAGGCACGCCAGTCCGTGCAACGCGAGCGCGCGCGCACCCGCGCGATCGACGACGCGCTTGCGCTCGAAGAGCGCGGGACGCATCCCCGGCCAGCCGAAGAACTCGAGGAGACTGACCGGCGCGAGCGACACCCGTGCAACGGCGAGCGTGATCGTCTTCATCGCGATGAACGTCACCGCGATCACGATGACCATGCGCACGAGCGGCGTCATCGCCGCACCGCCGCGATCGAGTACACGACGCCCAGGTAGACAAATGCCGCGAGATACATCGCCTCGGCCACGCGGAAGAGCGGCCGCACCGTCACCGAGCGGTCGTACACGGCGAACTGCACGGCCACGCGCCCGAGCCAGTAGAGCGCGATGAACGAGCAGACTGCGCGCGCGAGCGTCGAGCCGTCGAGGAGCGACTTCGGCGCGAGCAGCGAGAGCAGCCCGAACGCGACGTTCGTCCCAAAGATGTAGACCGCGTAGGTCCAGAAGACCTGTCGCGTCAGCGGTTTGAGGAGCGCGGTCTCCGATTGCCACTCGAGCATGCGCGGGATGAGCAGGCTCGATGCGGCGACGGCGAGCTGCGCGGCGCCGGCCAGAATGATCGCCAATTCCAACTTACTGAACACGTTCAAAACATAAGTTCAGCGTCTCGGCCTGTCAAGTCGGCATCGCGATTGCTCATCTGTTCCGCATTGAGGAAACCAAGGACGGCGTACCGAACGCCGTCCTTTTCTTTTTTGCGGCCATGACACTCTGGATCGTGCGTAGTTTCGTGATCGTCACGGCGATCGTATTCAGCATCTTCGCGACGGAAGCGGTGCGCGTGCACGACCGCCGCGCGTGGCTGTGGCTCGCCGTCGCCGGCGCGTTCGTCGTCACGCTCGCGGCGACGTTTCACTGCGCGGCAGCGGTCGCGGTGGGAATCGTCGTCATCGCCGCGTGCATCCTCGCGCGCGACGAGGAGGAAGACATCACCCTCGACGACACGCTCACTTCGCGAACTCGGCGAAGATGATCACGTTCCCCGCCGCGTCGTGAATGAAGGTCTCGGTCGAGCCGTACGGCGTCGTGCGCCGCGCGACGAAGATGTCGGTGCCCGCCGGGAACTTCGCGACGACGTCGTCGAGACTCTCGACTTCGATGAACAACGACGCGCGCTGCGCCCCGTCTCCAACGAGCGACTTCGGCTCGTCCGCGCGCACGCTGTCGATGGTCTGGTACATGACCTCCGCACCGTCGCGCGCAAGGATCACGAAGCCGAGCGCGTCGCCATGCGGGACTTCCGCGGTGCGGGTGAAGCCGAGGGCGTCCCAAAGCGGGAGGACGGGCTCGATGGAGGGGACGATGAGGACAGGCGTGATCTTCATGTCGCGCAAGATAGCGCCCGAACGAGATCAGCGATTGGAGAAATGGAACGCGGCCGGCGTCGTGCCGGCGAGCTCGCGAAACTCGGCGATGAGATGCGACTGGTCGTAGTAGCCATGCTCGGCAGCGACGTCCGCCCAGTCAGCATCGGCCTGCGTGCGTTCGAGCACGCGACGAAAACGCATGACACGCGCGAAGGTTTTCGGTGACACGCCGACATGATGGAGAAACTGCCGCGCGAGATGCTGCCGCGTCACTCCCGCCTCCGCGGCAACGTCTTCCACGCGCGCGTTGCCGCCGCTCGTCATGATGCGTGCGATCGCGACGTCGACGCGCCGGTCGCGCTCCGGCACGAGACGCCGCAGCAGCTCGCGCTCGAGCATCGCCACGTCATATCGATCGTCGCGCCATCCCTTCCACACATCCGCGAGCGGCACGCGCGCGTCCGTGATCTCCGCGAGCGTCATGCGCAGAAACGCGGCGGCGCGTCCGGGATGAAAGCGGACGCCGAGGTAGTCAGCGCCGGCGCGGGAGGTGAAGAGGAGCGGCTTCGTCATCGTGCCCACCGCGATCGCGGCGCCGTCCGCGCGATCGAAGACGAGATCCGCGCAGCCGTCCGGCAGGATGCGACGCTCGCCCGCGGGCTCGCCGCGCACGGTCCAGAAGCACTCGACCCACGGCTGCAGCGCCGGTGACGGAACGATGGCAACGTACGGCATGCCGCGCACATTGTGCTACGTTCCGCGACCATGAAGAGAGCCTTGCTCGCGCTCCTCCTCTCTCTCGCCTGCATCGCCTCCGCGCAGGACTCCGACGCGCCGTCCGGCAAGAAGCCGGAAGGGAAGCCGCCCGCGGATGCGCGCGACAACATCTCCACCACGTCGCACGCGGTGCGCGTCGGCGATCAAACGATCAACATCACCGCGCGCGCGGGCACGCTCGTCCTGCGCAACGATGCGGGCGAGCCGCGCGCGAGCTTCTTCGTCGTCTCGTACACGAAGGACGGCGCCGATCCGGCGCGGCGTCCGGTCACGTTCACCTTCAATGGTGGTCCGGGATCATCGTCCGTGTGGCTGCACATGGGCGCGTTCGGTCCGAAGCGCGTCGTCTACAAAGACGATGAGGGACATGCCGCCGCGCCGCCGTATCGACTCACCGACAACGAAGGCACGATTCTCGACGCGACGGACCTCGTCTTCATCGATCCGGTGACGACGGGCTACAGCCGCGCCATTCCGTTCGACGACGCGAAGAAGTTTCACGGCTACGAGGCGGACATCGAGTCGGTCGGACAACTCATCCGCCTCTGGACGACGCGCAATGCGCGATGGTCGTCGCCGAAGTTTCTCGCGGGGGAGAGCTACGGCACGACGCGCGCCGCCGGTCTAGCGGGCTGGCTGCACGATCAGGGCTAC
The DNA here is from genome assembly GCA_035276365.1 of Thermoanaerobaculia bacterium. Taxonomy (GTDB): domain Bacteria; phylum Acidobacteriota; class Thermoanaerobaculia; order Gp7-AA8; family Gp7-AA8; genus QHVT01. The sequence goes on along the minus strand of DATELS010000008.1, from coordinate 4,585 downwards.
TACCTGAACGGCATCATCCTCATCTCGTCGATCCTCAACTTCGGCACCGCGCGCTTCGACAGCGCGAGCGATCTCGCGTACATCCTCTTCCTGCCGACGTACGCGACGACGGCGTGGTACCACAAGCGCCTGCCCGCCGATCTGCAGTCACTGCCCGTCGATCGCGTTGCGGCCGAGGCGGAGCAGTTTGCGTTGGGCGAATACACGTCGGCGCTGATGAAGGGCGACAGTCTCTCCGACGCGGAGCGTCACGCGATCGCGCAGAAAGTCGCGCGACTCACCGGACTCTCACCCGCGTACGTGGAGTCGACGAACCTGCGCGTGCAGATCTCGCGCTTCGACAAGGAGCTCCTGCGCAACGAGCGCCGCAGCGCGGGCCGACTCGACTCGCGCTTCGTGGGCGTCGATCGCGACGCCGCGGGCGAGGAGCCGGACACGGATCCGTCGTACTCCGCGATCTACGGCGAGTACACGGCGGTGCTCAACGACTGGGTGCGCCGCTCGCTCAAGTTCGAGACGGACCTGCCGTACGAGATCCTCACGGACAAAGTGCGCCCGTGGAGCTTCGCGAACGTGCAGAACCGCGTCCTCGACGTCGCCGAAACGCTGCGCGGCGCGATGAGCCAGAACCCCGACCTGCGCGTGCTCGTCTGCAACGGCTACTACGATCTCGCCACGCCGTTCGCCGCGACGAAGTACACGTTCTCGCGCATGCAGCTCGACCCGTCGCTGCGCGGCAACGTCACGATGACCTTCTACGCCGGCGGCCACATGATGTACATCGACCGCGCCGCGCACCGCCAACTGCGCGCGGACGTGGTGAAGTTCATCGGGACGTATTGAGGCGTCACAGCCTCTTCAACAACTCCGCATCCACCTTCGCGCGCACCGTGCGCCGATCGACCCCCAGCCGCTCGGCGACTTGCGAGTAGTTGCGCGTTTTCGCGTAGAGCAGGGTCGTGTAGTTGCGCAGGAGGTCGTCGGCGGTGAAGGTACCGGAGAGGACGCTGCTCGCGATCGCGTTGCGCGCGTCCGACGTCGGCGCGGACGTCGCGCGGTACTCGCCGCGCAGCATCACGCTGCGCACGCATTGTTCGAGCTCGCGGAAGTTGCCGGGCCAGGCGTAGTGGCGGCCGGGTGAGCGTTCGATCGCCGACTCGACCTCCGCGGCGAGAGTCGCCGCCTCCTCTTCTCCCGCCACGCGCTCGCTGATGAAGCGGACGAGATGCTGCAGCTCGCCTGCCTCCGCGAGTTGCTCATGCAGTGACGGAGTCACGATCGTGTCCGCGCACAGGCGGTAGAAGAAATCCTGGCGGAAGCGGCCTGCGCGAATCTCTTCCGGCAGATCGCGATTCGTCGCCGCGATCAGCTTTCCTTCGAAGCGGCGCGGCGCGGTTTCGCCGAGGCGCTGGAACGTGCGCGTTTGAATCACGCGGAGCAGCTTCACCTGCACCGCCGCGTCCACGTCACCGATCTCGTCGAGGAACACCGTGCCGCTCGCGCCGCACGACTCGAGAAATCCCTCGCGATCCGCGAGCGCGCCCGTGAACGAGCCCTTGCGATGACCGAACAGCTCCGACTCGATGAGCGTCGGAGAAAGCGCCGAGAGATTCAGCGCGACGAACGACGACTCCGGATCCGCGGTGAAGCGCTCGCGACGCTCATCGAACGGGATGTAGCGCGACAACGCGATCGCGCGCGCGACCAGCTCCTTGCCCGTGCCCGTCGGACCGGTGATCAGCGTCGCCACGTCGCCCATGCGCGCGTACAGCGATCGGCGGTAGCGGCGCACGTCGTGCGTGAAGATCGACTCCCACACCGCCGCGCGCAGCCGCGCCGCCGAATGCGAGCGTCCGACGATGTTGCGGAAGATGTGATGGAACGCGCGGCGCACCTGGTAGAAGCACGCGAACAGATGCGCGGGCGCGATCGCGTCGCGCAGCAGCTCCACGCACTCCGCGCGAAAGCGTGCGTAGAACGCGACGCGCTCCGTGGCCTCGCCGCGCTCGATGAAGTCGAAGAACGCCTCGCGATAGCGCTCGTACAGGTGATAGATCGCGACGTCGTCCGGCGCGTTGCCGCGCGCGATGAGCTGCGCGCACTTTTCCGCGATCGCGTCGAGGTTCGCCTTGCGCTGCAGGTCGGGCAACAGACTCCAGTACGGCTGGCTCGTGACGTAGGAGTCGCCGAGGATGTGGCGCTCGTGGTCGATGCGGTCTTCGAGGAACGGGTTGACGTAGACGAGGGCTCCGATGTGCTCCGCGAGGCTCATGGCGTGCATTGAATGTACACCGACGATCACGAACAGTACAGCGGCTCACGACAACCAACGCCTAACTGATTGAAAACACGTACAACGTACCATGGCAGTGCCTTCGCCTCCTGACGCGCATCCAGGAGGCACTCATGAAGCGACTCTTCACAATCCTGCTCCTCATCACCGCATCCTCGGCCTTCGCCGCCGGGACGCTCACTCCGGTCGGCGCGTCGTACGCGCCGCTGCAAATCAAAGAGCACCAGGTCGACGTCGTCATCGACAACGGCTTCGCGCGGACCACGGTCACGCAAGTCTTCTTCAATCCGAACGACAAAGACCTCGAGGCCATCTACGGCTTCCCGGTGCCGGAGAGCGCGAGCCTCTCCGAGATCACGATCTGGAACGGCGAGCGCGTGCTCAATGGCGAAGTCGTCGAGGCGACGGAGGCGAAGCGCGTCTACGAAGAAGAGCGCGACGCCGGCAACGACGCCGGCCTCGGCGAATGCGCATGCACGAAAGAGAAGGACGACGTCGAGTACGCGTCGTACAAGTTCTCCGTCTCGCACGTGCGCGCGAAAAGCGAGACGAAGATCCAGTTCATCTACTACCAGCCGCTGAAGATCGACACCGGCGTCGGACGCTACGTCTATCCGCTCGCCGAAGGCGGCACGGACGAGGCGGCGAAGTCGTTCTGGACGCGCAATCCGAAAGTCGAGCAGCGCTTCGCGGTCAACGTCGAGTTGAAATCCGGCTGGCCGGTCGACGAAGTGCGCGTGCCGGGCGCGGAGGCGGAAGCGAAGATCACGAAGGTCGCGGAGGGACACTACAAAGTCTCGCTCGACCGGGCGAGTGGCGATCTGACGCGCGACTTCGTTTTCTACTACCGGCTCGCGGACAACCTGCCGGGACGCGTCGAGCTTCTCGCGTACAAGCCGAAGGCCGGCGCCACCGGCACGTTCATGCTCACGGTCACGCCGGGCATCGACCTCGCGCCGATCACGAGCGGCGCGGACTACGTCTTCGTCCTCGATAACTCCGGCTCGATGGAAGGCAAGCTGGTGACGCTCGCGAAAGGCGTGCAGGAAGCATTGACGCATTTCAAGACCGGCGATCGCTTCCGCATCTTCACGTTCAGCGACTCCGCGCAGGAGCTGACGCACGGATTCGTCGACGTGAATCCGCAGAGCGTCGCGGAGTGGTCGCGCAACGTGCAGCAGATCGCAACCGCGTCCGGCACGAACGTGTACGACGGACTGAAGGCGGGACTCGACGCGGTCGAGGCGGATCGCGCGACGAGCATCCTCCTCGTCACGGACGGCGTCGCGAACGAAGGCATCGTCGATCCGAAAGAGTTCCACGCGCTTCTGAAAAAGTACGACGTGCGCGTGTTCGGCTTCCTCATGGGCAACAACGCGAACTGGCCGCTGATGCGACTCATCGCGGAGACGAGCGGCGGCTTCTACTCGGCGGTGTCGAACGACGACGACATCATCGGCAAGATCCTGCTCGCGAAGGACAAGATCACGAGCGAGGCGCTGCACGACGCGAAGCTGACGATCCGCGGCGTGAAGACTTCCGAGACGACGGATGAGGTGATCGGCAAGGTGTATCGCGGGCAACAGCTCGTGATCTTCGGCCGCTACACGAAAGGCGGACCGGCGGACGTGACGCTGCAGGCGAAGCTCACCGGTCAGGATCAGACGTACACGACGCGCTTCGATTTCCCCGACGTGGCGACGGAGCATCCGGAGCTCGAGCGGATGTGGGCGCTCAATCGCATCGAGCAGGCGGTGATGAAGGAGACCGTTGGACTGCAGTCGGCGGAGGAGTCGAAGAGCGCGATTCAAAGCCTCGGGACGCAGTACCAGCTCGTGACGGATTACACGTCGATGGTGGTGCTGAGCGATGACGTGTTCGAGAAGCGCGGCATCGCGCGCAACAACAAGGCGCGCATCGACGTGGAGCACGCGGCGCAGGCGGCGCGCGCGACGCAGCCGCCCGTCAACTTCCAAGCCGATCGCTCGAAGCCGATGTTCAGCGGACGCTCACACTCGGTGCGAGGCGGCGGCGCGTTCGATCCGACGATGGTGCTGCTCGCGCTGATCGCGGTGACGGCAGCGTGGAGGATGCGCTCGTGAAGTCCACGACGCCCGCCGTCGTGCTGCTCTCGATCGTCGCGACGATCTTCGGCGGCGACGCGCTGGAGCTGCAGCGCGGCGGCGCGGCGTGGCGCGTGCTGACGTGTCACTTCACGCATTTCTCGTATGAGCAGCTCGCGTGGGACGCCGCGGCCTTCCTCCTCCTCGGCCTCGCCTGCGAACGTCGCGA
>DATELS010000007.1:0-2149 GCA_035276365.1 Thermoanaerobaculia bacterium | reverse complement strand
GTTTGCGTCAGGTTCCAGCGGATAGCGCGCGCTCACCAGATCGTGCACCGCTCGCCGGCCGGGCGCACCATCTTCCGCCCCGCGGGGCAGTTCCATGCGTCCGCGAACTCGGGCATGTTGCTGACCGTGAGATTCACGCGCGCGGGGCCGGGCGCGTGCGGATCGGTCAGCGCGCGGCGCCGCGCTTCCTCCGCGGCCATGTTCTGGCCCCACACCTGGGCGAAGCCGAGGAAGAAGCGTTGCTCGGGGGAGAAGCCGTCGAGGATCGTGCGGTCCTTGCCCTGCAGCGACTTCTCGTACGCGCGCAAGGCGAGCGTCGCGCCGCCGAGATCGGCGATCGCCTCGCCGGTCACGAGCTCTCCCTGCAGGTTCAGCCCCTCCTCCACCTTCCACTGCCCGTATTGATTGATGATGCACTTCGCGCTGGCCTGGAAGCGCTCGAGATCCTGCGCCGTCCACCAGTTGCGCAGATTGCCTTCCGCGTCGAACTTCGAGCCCTGATCGTCGAAGCCGTGCGTCATCTCGTGACCGATGACCGTGCCGATGCCGCCGTAGTTGTACGCGTCGTCGGCGTTCGGATCGTAGAACGGCGGCTGCAGGATGCCCGCGGGGAACGTGATGTCGTTGCGCGTCGGGCTGTAGCTCGCGTTCACCGTCGGCGGCGTGAAGCCGCCCCACTCGTTCGGATCGTCCGGTTTGCCGATGCGACTCGCGGCGCGGCGGACGTTGAACGCGCGCGTGGCGAAGACGTTCGCGGCGTACGAGTCGCGTCCAATCTCCAGCGACGTGTAGTCGATCCACTTGTCGGGATAGCCGATGCGGCGGCGGAAGGCCTCGAGCTTCGTCAGCCCGGCCTGCTTCGTCTCCGCGCTCATCCAAGTCAGCGTGGGGATGTCTTCGCGCAGCGCCCCGACGAGGTTGTCGATGAGCGCGTTCATCTTCTCTTTGGCTTCGGGAGTGAACGCGCGCTTCACGTACTCCTGGCCGAGGATCTCGCCGATGTGCTGATCGGCGGCGCGGACGCAGCGCTGCCAGCGCGGCTGATTCTCTTTCGTCCCGCTCAGCTTCGTGCCGCGAAATGCGAAGTCCTCGTTCACGAACGCGGACGAGAGCAGCGGCGCCGCGTTGTCGAGGACGTTCCAGCGCAGGTACGCCTTCCAGGACTCGAGCGGGACTTCATCGAGGAGGCGGTTCGCCTCCTTCAGATACTCCGGCTGCGCGAGGTTGACGGACTTGAGCTCGGTGAGGCTCATCTCGCGCAGCAGCGCGGGCCAGTTGAAGAGCGGCGCGATCTGCTGCAGCTCGGAGAGCGCGGTGATGTGGTAGACGTTCTCCGGCTTGCGCATGTCGGCGCGCGCCATCGACGCGCGGGCGAGCTGCGTCTCGAGCGCGAGCACGCGCTCGGCGTCGGTGGATGCCTTTGCAGTCGACTCGCCGGCGAGCTCGAAGAGTTTCGCGAGGTGATCGACGTAGTCCTTGCGCGTGGTCTTGAACTTCTCGTCGTCGCGCAGGTAGTACTCGCGATCCGGGAGTCCGAGTCCGCTCTGACCGACGGCTCCGATGACGAACTTGCTGTTCTTGAAGTCGTTCTGCGCGGAGACGCGATAGACCGGCGACATGCCTGTGAGATGCTGCCGCGTGATCTCGGCGACGAGCTTCTCGCGCGAGTCGATGGCGTCGATGCGATCGAGGTCGGCGCGGATGGGTGCGAGTCCCTGCGACTCGATGGCCGTCTCGTTCATGCACGCGCTCCAGAAGTCGCCGATCTTGCGCGTGGCGCTACCGGGTTGCGCCGTCGCGTCTTTCGCGGAGGCCTCGAGGATGGAGCGGAGCTGCTCGCGATTGCGATCCGCGAGCTCCTCGAAGCGGCCGTAGCGCGAGTAGATGGACGGCAGCGGATTGGCCTTGCGCCAGCCGCCGACGGCGTACTCGTAAAAGTCATCGCACGGACTGACGGAGCGATCGATCTGCGAGAGCTCGAATCCATGCGCGCCGATGACTGCCTTCGGCGGCGGAACGACGACAGGTGCGGGCGGCTTGGGCGCGGCGCAGGCGGCGGCGAGGAGCGCGAGGAGAACGGCGGTCGTTGCGCGGAGTTTCATGGCGGGGAGAACTCTGTCGTTGAGTCTCAAAGTCGTCAAGCCCGAAG
>DATELS010000006.1:0-5145 GCA_035276365.1 Thermoanaerobaculia bacterium | reverse complement strand
ACGAAGCCGCCGATGTGCGCGAAGAACGCGACGCCGCCGAGGTCTTGCGCATCAGGCACGCCCAACGAGCCGACGCCGCTCAGGAGCTGCAGCACGAACCAAAATCCGAGGATCAGCACCGCAGGAATCTCGCGGACGGTGATGAAGAAGAAGATCGGGATGATCGTCGTCACGCGCGCTCGCGGGTAGAGCACGAGATACGCGCCGAGGACGCCGGCGATCGCGCCCGATGCGCCGATCGTCGGGATGCGCGACGCGGGACTGAAGAACGCGTGCGCGAGCGTGGCGATGATGCCGCAGAGCACGTAGAAGACGAGGTACTTCGCGTGGCCGAGGCGGTCTTCGATGTTGTCGCCGAAGATCCAGAGGTAGAGCATGTTGCTGCCGATGTGCATGAAGCCGCCGTGCAGAAACATCGACGTCATGATGGCCACGAGATCGGCGAGCCAGTAGCCGGTGATCCAGAAGCGCGCGGGGATGAAGCCGACGGAGAAGATCGCGCGATCGAGACGCGGTCCGAGGGAGAGCTCCCAGAGGAAGGCGAGCACGTTGAGCGCGATCAGCAGGTAGGTGACGACGGGCACCGACTGCCGCGGGTTGTCATCGCGAAGAGGAATCATTCGTTCACTTGAGGCGCCGCGCCGTCGCGGCGGGATCCATGATCTCAACAAACGTGCCGGTCGAGAGCTCGAATCCGGCGATGGTGGTCAGGCGCGGGAAGAGGTCGACATACCAGTGCGCCTTCGGCGCGCGCGGGAAGTTGAGGAACATCCAATTGTAGGAGCGGCCGAGGGTGAGCATCTTGCTCGATGCCGTGCCGAGCAACTCGGCGAGCTCGCTCACATTCGCGTCGACGAATGTATTCGCGTGCTGCTTCGGCACGATCCACTGCTGATACGCCATCCAGGACGCCGAGGGTGCGAGCCACGCGAAGGAGTTCGTCTCGCGAATGATGAGGTTCTCGCGGCGATGCGTGTCGAGGACGCGACACATCGGACACTCGCTCGCTTTCTCGAATGCCTCGATTTCGCGCGCGACGCGCGGCGGGACGAACGGCACGGGGACGAGCTGCGAATGCGCATGCTCGCGCGACGCGCCCGCCTCCGGACCGTGATTCTTGAAGATGGACGTGAACGCGGCGTCGTCATGTGCGCGATAGCGATCGACGATCACGCGCATCGCCTCTTCGTCGAACGTCGCGCCGTCGTGTCGCGGCGACTCGATGATCACTTCCGCGCCTTCGACCGGCGGATACTTGTTCGGCACGACGCGCACGCGCCATGGATCGCCGACGACGACGAGCGGCGGCGGCGTGTCGGCTTCATGCCCCGGACAGAACGGACAACGCTGCGCGTCCTGCTCCGCGCCGACGAACGCATGCGGTCGCGCCGCGCGATCCGGCGCGAAGAGGATCGGCTCGCCGGTGAGGAGGTGCGCGCGCGTCGTCATCCGCGCTCCATCCGCACGGCTTGGAGAAAACGCTGCACGATGCCGAGCCACGCGAAGAGAACGAGGAGCATCGCGAGCGCATCAGCGATCGTCAGTCCGCGCCACGCGAGCAACTGCCATCCGTTGTCGAAGAGGATGATCGAGACGATGGGATAAACGACGAGCGCGAGCACGTACTCGCCGCGTCCCATCGTGTCGTACCGCCGCTCGCCCCATGTCGCCTCGAGCTGCGTGCCGATGTAGCCGTTCAGCGCGACGCCGATGATGGCCAGGACGCTGATCTCGACGCGCACGCCGTTGCCGAGGAGCCAGCCCGTGACGAGGAGCAAGTCGCTGACGCGATCCGCGAAGTGATCGAGAAAGTCGCCGAAGCGCGACTCCTTCCGTTGCACGCGCGCGACGATGCCGTCGAATGCATCCGCGAGCCCGCCGACGATGAGCAAGACGACGCCGGCCGCGAACGCGCGCCCCCAAAGCAATGCCGCAGCGACCGCGTTCAGCGCCAGCGCGAGAATCGTGATGGCGTTCGGCGAGAGGGGACAGCGCCGCGCCAGCGGCTCGAACCAGCGATGGAGACGATCGCGCCAGACGTTCATCGAGACGGTGCAGTGTAGCGGGAAAGCTATACTCCGCCGACGGAGGTCGTTCGATGAAACGTGTGACGGGAATCGGTGGCATCTTCTTCAAAGCCCGCGATGCATCTTCTCTCCGCCGTTGGTACCAGGAGCACCTCGGCATCGACGTGCAGAACTGGGGCGGCGCCGCGCTGCTCTGGCAGGATGATCCCGACGCGCAGAACGGAATGACGGTCTGGACGATCTTCGACGGCGCGACGAAGTACCTCGACCCGAGCCCGGCGCCGTTCATGATCAATTACCGCGTCGAGAATCTGGAGGCGGTGCTGAACGCGCTGCGTGAGGAAGGTTGTACGGTCGACGAAAAGACGGAGACGTCCGAATTCGGGAAATTCGGCTGGGTGATGGATCCGGAAGGCAATCGCATCGAATTGTGGGAGCCGCCCAAAGGCGAGTCGTAGGATGGCGAAGCAAATATCGGCAAAACAACGCGACGAGCTCCTCGCCACATTACAGGAGCGTTTCGACGAAAACAGCAGCCGCCACAAAGGCGTCCAGTGGGACAAGCTCGAAGCAAAGCTGAAGGCGAATCCCGATGCATTGTCGTCACTCTACGAAATGGAGCGCACGGGCGGCGAGCCGGACGTCATCGGCTACGACAAAAAGAAGGACGAATATCTCTTCTGTGACTGCTCCGCGGAGAGCCCGAAGGGACGCCGAAGCTATTGCTACGATCGTGCGGCATTGAACGCGCGAAAAGAGCACAAACCCGCAAACAACGCGGTCGACGTGGCCACAGAGATGGGCATTGAGCTCTTGACCGAGGACGAATATCGCCAATTACAGACACTCGGCGAATTCGATTTGAAGACGTCGAGTTGGATTCAGACGCCGCCCGCGATCCGGAAATTGGGCGGCGCGCTGTTCTGCGATCGCCGCTACGACACGGTGTTCGTCTATCACAATGGCGCGGAGTCGTATTACGCGGCGAGGGGCTTCCGCGGGCTGCTTCGTGTCTAGGATTCTCGTCCGCCCGGTGGAGCCGCGCGATGCGGCCGAGTGGCTGCGGATGCGCACCGCCTTATGGCCGGGCGATCACCGAACGGAAATTAACGAATACTTTCGCGCCGGCTCATCGCTTCTCGCCGTAGTCCTGGTTGCAGAACGTTCAGCGAATGCGCTTGCAGGATTCGCGGAAATCGGCCTGCGGCCTTATGCCGAAGGATGCGATTCGTCGCCGGTGCCATTCATTGAAGGATGGTACGTCGACGACGACGCGCGCCGGCAGGGCATCGGACGCGAACTGATTCGCGCCGCGGAACAGTGGGCGCGCGACCGCGGCTATCGCGAGATCGCCAGCGACGTCGAGATCGACAACGACGTCAGCATCGCCGCGCATGCGGCGCTCGGATATGAAGAAGTGACTCGCCTGGTTTGCTTCAGGCGCGCGCTGGCGGAGCCGGCATGAGCCTCTTCGTCAGCCTCGTGTTCAGTTCCGTCGGATGCGTCTACCTCATCGTCGGGAAGAGGTTGTATCGCAGCTCGTATCTCGTGTGCGGCGCATTGCTACTGATCGGGTCGTATTTGATCGACAATGCGATCGCACTCACGATCTTCGGCTTCATTGTGAGCGCGATTCCGCTTTTACTGCAGCGCGGTTTCTTGTAGAAACAAAAAAAGGAGAGGCTTGCGCCTCTCCTCATTCATTGCGGGCCGCGTGTTCTAGGTGCCGCGGACCTCGTCGCGCTGACCGGTCGTGTTCGAGGTGATGTTCGGGCGATATTCGTACGCGTGTCGGATGTACGAACGATCGCGGTCGAACGACGTGCCGTAGTCATTGCGAAGCTGCGTCTCGAGGTCGTTGTTCCAGCTCGGGTGCTTCATCTTGTACTGGCGCTGCGCCGCGTAGCCGAAGCGGAACGCGTCCTCGTGATTGGAGAAGCCGTCGCCAACGCCGGTGGCCTGTCTCACGGTGTCGCCGACGTCCTGATCGAGATCGCGCGCCTTGTCGGAGCCGAAGTCGTGCTTCGTCTGCTCCCAGTCGCGCGCGAACGCGGTCTTGACGCGGTCCCAACCCTGATCGTGCTCATCGGTATACCATTTCGGTCGATTCATAAGAATCCTCCTTACAGGACCGTAATGAGCAAAGATCGAGCCGGTATGACGTCAATAAATGATGACTTCGTCGCCGACGTGCGCCATGTCATAGAGGCGTGCGATGTCGTCATTATGCAGGCGCACGCAGCCGTGGGAGACGTTGCGTCCCAATTGAGACACCGCCTGCGTGCCGTGTAATGCGTAGCCGTCGCCCAGATTGAGACGGCGGGTGCCGAGGACGTCGGGGAAGGCGCGCTGGCGAGTGCCGACGGGAGGGATCACCACGGCGCCGCCGCGCACAATGAGCTCGCCGGGCTGAAGCGGATAGCCGGACGACGAATACACCTCATCGCCGCTCACATAGAGATCGTCGATGCGCTGTCCGCGCTGCAGCCGGACGACTCCCATACCGTTCTTGCGCGCCTCTTCAATGAAATGCCAGTCCGGCGGAACCCACATCGGATTCTCTTCCTTGGACTGGATATGAAACTTGCCGATCGGCGTGCGGAACACGACCGTCTGGCCGCCGACGTCGAGCGTCGTATTCTTGCCCGTCGAGCATGTGGCTTCGAAGACGAGCTGTCCATGCTGGCGCGCGTAGACCTTGTTTTCCGCGGTGGAGACGGTAATGACGAAGTCGCTGTCCTGGAGGTCTTCAATGGTTTTCTGCGTCGACGCGACTTCGGATTGCAGGCTCGTCACTTTCGTCGACGCCTGGGACATCGATTGCTGGAGGGACGCGACCTGCTGTTTGACCTGCTCTTCAATGGCGCGATCGATGAGCCGCACGCGCCTCAACTTTTTCGCATCCGCCATCGTGATCCCCTCGGCCGCCACGGCATAGCCGAAGACGCCGAGGGCGAGGACGAGCAGCGCCCACGAGCCGAGTAATCCGAGCCAGCGTCTCAATGAAATCTCCTCCTAGAAAATGTAGACCTGCATTCCTTTGTGCACGCGCGGCCAGATCGCCTTCAATACGTCCTCCGAGACCATGTACGAGCCCGGTTTCGGTCCGTGCAGCGGA
>DATELS010000005.1:0-2314 GCA_035276365.1 Thermoanaerobaculia bacterium | reverse complement strand
TTGGATGATGTTCAAACCGCACCTCCGCAAGGGAGGCTCGCGCGAAGAGGAAAAGTTTCGGAGTACCCCGCCTGAGCCGTGTGGTGATTCTTACCTGAACCTGTACGAGACAGGTGGGCGCCCTATCCGTGCCGTTTAGCGACCTTCTGAGCTCCCCCGATTGAGGAGGAAGGCATGCACGCGACCCGGAACGCGAGCTACCCGAGATAAGAAGTACGGTTCAGGGGTTAGATCGAGCATCACGAACTCTGCAGGGACTCCGAACCAACTGCTGTGACAACAACCAGTTGCTCAGCCTATTACCTCGCTGAGCCGATCTGATATTTCCTCTGTTCTCTCGATCCAGATTCCCGCGGCATCCTCCCGCTGGCGTCTGTATCTCGAGAACTCGTCGGCTATGTTCAAAGCCGCCAGGATTGCGATCTTCATCGGGTCGACGGTCGCGACCTGCGCCGCCACCTCCCGCATCCTGGTATCGACAAACCGCGCAAGCTCCAGTAAGTAGTCCGGGTCGCCGTCCCCACGAACGTTGTACGTCTGACCGAAGATCTCGACGCCCGTCGAGGCATTGGCCGAGTCGTATTTCGCGTCCATGGAGCAAGTTACCCTGAGACGCGCGGGATTATAGCATCGCGATTTAAACGTGCGTCAGATGTGTCAGCGCCTGCTCGATCTCGGACGGGAGGTCGATGCGGAGGAACCACGCTTTCGGATAGAGGTAGTCTTCGCCCTCTTCATCGACGACGCGAACCATGTCGTGCTTCTCCGCGTCCGGATCCGCGAGAATCTCGTAAATCTTCCGAGGCTCGAGCGACTCCTCGTAGCCATCGTTGCGGATGCAAACGGCAAAATGTCGGGCTTTGCTCTTCAATTTTCTCCAAAAGTCACAAGGAACCAGCCGCTCCGAACCAGCAACAAACTTCGAAATCCACGCCACAACAGCCTACCTCGGACCCCTCAAAAACCCCCTCACTCTCCTCCCCGTAGCGTCCCTGTTCAAAAGAGAACAAGTCACTTTTGCGTCGTCCCTCGGGAGGGAAAAACCCACCGCACGATCGATTGACTTACGCTACGTTACCGCCCTAGCTTAGTCCCCGTGACGGCAGCCGTCAGCTTCCTCTTCGACTTCGTTCCTCCGGCGCCCGCGCCGGCCGCGCCGAGTGCGCCCGCCATCCAGCGCGACGAGGTCGCGCGCCTCCGCGCCTCCCTCGCCGGCACCGCCGCGGCGAAGATGATGAACGCGTCGGAGCTGATCCGCGCGCTCGACAAAGACCGTCACGACGGCACGATCCCCACCACCCTCTCCGCCTTCGACTCGCTCCTCGGCGGTGGTCTGCCGCGCGGCAAGATGATCGAGCTCGTCGGCGGACGCCGCGCCGCCGGACGCTTCTCCATCGCGATCGCCGCACTCGCCTCCGCCACCTCCATGGGCGAAGCCGCGGTGCTCATCGACCTCGGCGATCACTTCGCGCCGCGTGTCGCGGAGGCGGCGGGAGTCGATCTGCGTCGCGTGCTATGGATCCGTCCCAAGACGCTCAAGCACGCCGTGATGAGCGCGGAGATGATCACCGCCACCGGCTTCCAGCTCGTCATCCTCGACCTCGGCCTTCCACCCCTCCGGGGAAAACGCGTGCCGGACGCGGCATGGATCCGCCTCGCCCGAAGTGCGGAAGCGCACGGAACCGCGCTCCTCGTCTCATCGCCATATCCGCTTACCGGCACGGCGTCCGAGGCGGTGGTGAAAACGGCGAACGCGGACGCGCTGTGGATCGTGCGCAAGCAGGCGCCGAATCTCCTCGATGGCGTCGACGCGCCGCTCGCCCTCGAAAAGCACCGCCACCTCAAACCCGACGCGCGCGCGACGCTCACTCTCGCGATGCTGCCCTAACGAAAGCCATGACGCGAATCGCCTGTTTTTATGTTCCGATGTTCCCTCTCGCCGCGCGGCTGCGCAGCGAGCCGGAGCTGGTGAACGAAGCGGTCGTCGTCGTCGAAGGCACGGCGAACAACGCGCACGTCATCGTCGCGACGCGACGCGCGCGTACGAAGGGCATCCAACCGGGGATGTCGCTCGCGCAGGCGCGCACGATTCTGCCGAAACTGATCGCGCGTCCGCGCGACGTCGAGTGCGAGCGCGCTGCGCAGGAGGCGCTGCTCGAAGTCGCGGAGACGTTCTCGCCGCGTGTGGAAGATGCGGGCGACGGACTTTTGTACGTCGACGTGACGGGGATGGAGCGCCACTATCGACTCGCGGGCGAGGAGTCGCCGGAGCTGACGCTCGCGCGTGCCGCGATGCGTGCGGCGGATGACGTCG
>DATELS010000004.1:0-4642 GCA_035276365.1 Thermoanaerobaculia bacterium | reverse complement strand
CTTGCCGTTCGCGTCGCGGATCTTCAGCTTCACTTTCGTTCCGACGGCGCCGAGGAGGAGGCGGTCGCCGGTGCGGTAGTCGAGGTCCTGCTTGGTCGACGCGCTGATGAACGGGACGACGTTCTTCGCCGCGTACTCGCGCCACGGCTGGCCGTCGACTTCGAGGATCTCGTCGCCGGCTTTCACCGGCGCGCCTTCGCCCGCGAGGATGACCACGATGCGGCCGTCGACGAGCTGCTGCCGCATTGGCGGAATCGCCGACGCCTGGTCCGCGACCTGGTTCGGATACCACGCGTTAGTGTGGCCGTCGCGCAGCTTCGCCACGAGCTCGATGACGACGTTGTAGAAGTCGAACGTCGACTTCGTCGCGAGCGCGCGCGGAATCGCGGCGAGATACTCCGCGTCCCAGTCGACGTCCGGGATGAGATCGAAGTTCGCGAAGTTGTATCGGACCTCCGACCACACACGCGCGAGGCCGGCCATCTTCTCCGCGTCGCTGAGGTTCTCGCGGAACGGCGTGGCCAGTGTCGGGTTGTTCCACTTCTTCTGCTCGCGCGCGGCCGCGGCTTTCATTTCGTCGACGAGCGGTTGCCAGCGCGGATCGTCATGCAGCGAGTCGAGGTCGGTGTCGCGCTGCAGATGCTCGGCGTTGCTCCAGCCGAGTGCGAAAGCCTCGCGCAGTTTTGTGAAGGCTTCGTCTTTCTTGCCCGCGAGCGCGAGATAGCAGGCCTGGTTGTACAGATCAGTCGGCGACGGCGCGTTCTGCGCGAGCACGCCGGCCGCGGCGATGAACACGATGAAGAGGAGGGCGAACCGTTTCATGATGATCACCATCCAACCGCTGCGCCGCCGAGGCGAGGATCGCTCGCGCCCATGCGCATGCCGGTCGTGGGATCGACCATCACGCCGTGCGCGTCGCCGAGCGTGCCCGGCGAGCGACTCGCGCCCGGAATCGCGCGGAACGCGTGGCCCATCTTCTCGAGCATCGCGCGCGTGTCGGGATTCACGCCGCGCGGTTCCCAGTAGATCTCATCCGGCAGCCACTGGTGATGCACGCGCGGTGCGTCGATCGCCTCCTGCAGCGTCATGTGAAAGTCGATGACGTTGAGGATGGTCTGCAACACGGTGTTGATGATCGTCGGTCCGCCCGGACTGCCGACCGCGAACCACAGCTTGCCGTCCTTCAGCACGATCGCGGGCGTCATCGACGAGAGCGGCCGCTTCTTCGGCGCGATCGCATTCGCCTCGCCTTGAATGAGTCCGTAGTCGTTCGCGACGCCGACCTTCGACGTGAAGTCGTCCATTTCGTTGTTGAGGAGGAAGCCCGCGCCCCGCACGGTGACGCCGGAGCCGTAGCTGTCATTGAGCGTGTACGTGTTCGAGACGACGTTGCCATCGGCGTCGACGATCGTGAAGTGCGTGGTCTCCGGCGACTCGTACGCGGCGGGATTTCCGGCGCCGGTGTCGCGGCTCGACGACGCGTGGTTCGGATCGATGGAGCGACGGCGATCGGCCGCGTACTTTGGATCGGCGAGCACCTTGACCGGCGCTTTGACGAAGTCGGTGTCGCCGAGGAATTGGGCGCGATCGGCGAAGGCGCGGCGCATGACTTCGACGAGCGTGTGGAGGTACTGCGCCGATCCCCACTGCATCGCCGGGAGGTCGTACGGCTCGAGCATGTTCAGCATCTCGATGAGCGCGACACCGCCCGACGACGGCGGCGGCATCGTCAGGATCTCGGTGCCGTGATACGTCGTGCGCAGCGGCTGCCGCAGCGTCGGCTCGTACGTTTTCAAGTCTTCGAGCGTGACCAAGCCGCCGCCGTTCTTCATCTCTTCGACGATCTTCCGCGCGATCGCGCCTTCATAGAAGTCGCGCGGATTGGTCTTGATGCGCGCGAGCGTCGCCGCGAGCTCGGGCTGCACGAGGTGCTCGCCCATTTCGTAGAACTTGCCCTCGCGCTGAAAGATGCGGCGGCTCTCGGGGAAGTTCTGCATCTTGTCGATGGTGGTCTGGAAGCGAAGGCTGCGCGCGAGGTGATAGTTGACGTCGAATCCTTCCGCGGCGAGCTTGCGCGCGGGCTCGACCAGCTCTTCCCACTTGAGTTTTCCGTGGCGCTTGTGCGCGAGCATGAGTCCCGCGATGGTGCCTGGTACACCGACGGCGCGATGTCCCTCGACCGAGGCCTTGGGAATGACTTTGCCGGACGCGTCGAGGTACATGTCGCGCGACGCCGCCAGCGGGGCCCTCTCCCGATAGTCGATCGCCTCGGCCGTCCCGTCGGCTTTGCGCACGAGCATGAATCCGCCGCCGCCGAGGTTGCCGGCGGAGGGCCAGGTGACGGCGAGGGTGAGCGCGACCGCGACCGCGGCATCGACGGCGTTGCCGCCGCGTTTCATGACGTCGGCGCCGACGCGCGACGCGATCTCGGAAGTGGATGCAACCATTGCGTGCGGGGCCCGTACCGGCTCTTTGGAAGCGGCCAGAAGCGGACTGGCGAGAAAAATGGCAAGAAGGAACGCGGCAGTGGCTTTCATCAGGCGAAAGTGTATTGCGTCCGCATCGCGAAGCGCGTAGATTGAACGGGGTTCCAATCATGACCAAGCAGCTCTCCATGGACGCCGTCCGGCGCAGCAACCGCTATCGGGTGATCATGAACCTCCCCGTGCGCCTCGGACTCAAAAGCGGGACGCTGATCGACATCAGCTCCGCCGGCGTGCTGGCGACGCACTCGGGCGTTTTGAAGACGGGCGCGAATGTCGACATCACGTTCGTGTACGAGAACCAGCGCTTTGCGGCGACCGCAAAGGTGGCGTCGTGCACGGTGGTCGGACTCGGCGGCGGTGAGAACACGCTGTACGCTTCGCGGCTCTATTTCACGAATCTCTCGGATCCTGCCCGGCAACTGCTGGAGGCGATGTTCGGCGAGACGCAGATTCCTCAGCAGTGATGTCGCTCATGAATCAGTTCGCCGAACGACGTCGTGTGCAGCGTGTGCGCCTCCCGCAGCCGCTCCGCGGCACCCTCGGCGGCACGCGCATTTTTCTGGTGGACGTTTCGCTGCGCGGCGCGCGCATCGCGCATCAGGAGAACATCGGCGAGATCGGCGATGTCTGCCCGATCCGCGCGGAATGGGACGGTCGCCCGCTCGAGCTGACCTGCTCGCTCGTGCGCACGCAGGTGCACCGCGCCGCGGATGCTCACTCGGCGCGGACGCTCTATCACTCGGGCGTGGAGATTCAGCAGGTGGCGGCGTCGTCGGCGATGCTGCTGCGCGCGATGATCGAGCACTACATCGCGATGGCGATGGACGAGCAGAAGGCGAACGCGCGCGGGATTCCCGCGGTGGCCGCGCAGTCGTTCCAAACGGGGAACGCGAAGCACTACGTGCGCCACGAACTGATCCTCGGCCGCTGGCGCGAGATCGCAACGACGGACGCCACGCAACCCGACAACGGCTTCACCGTCGCCGCAAGCCACACTCCCCAGGAAGTGCAAATGCTCCGCAACGCCTTCGAACGCGGCGGCATCTCCGGCAGCCGCGACCTGATCAAAAGGATGGCGCAACTGTCGATCACCGCGGGGGAAGGGATCCCGACGCGGCGGTATATGCCGTAACGCGCTTCGCGCTAATGAAACGTGCGACCGCGGTCGTCGTCATCATCGCCACCCTCTGTAGCCACGCGATGGACGTCGTACAACTGTTGCGCGAGGAGTGCCGCGAGTAGCTTCTCCAAAATCGTGAGATCGCCGGCGTCCGCTGATTCGAGCGCGGCGTAGTAAGGATCCTTGTCCGCCGCGATGAGCTCTGGAATTGTTTTCGTGCCGGGCAGGCGGTAGCCCAGTCGAATGCACAGCACGAGATATGCGGCCGCTCGCGCCGTTCGTCCGTTGCCATCCGTGAAAGGATGGATCCAGTTGGTTCGCCACAGTACGTACGCCATCAAATGGATCGGCGGTTTCGACCAGTTGTCGTCCACGTAATCGCACATCTCCTCAATGCGCGCCGGCACGAGATGAGCCTCAACGGGCTTGTGCTTGCTGCCGCCGATATCGACTCCGGCCGGCCGGAACACTCCGGCGTACGCGCTCAGACCTTTCAGGGCGAGCCGTTGCAGTTGAAGGATCGTCGATGGACGCAGGCGGAAGCGCCGGTGTTCGGGTCCTGTGAACTCTTCGATGAGATGGATGACCGCATCAAATTGTTCGAGCGCGTTTCTCGCTTCGAGTTTCGCTCGCTCCGCAGGGTCGACTACGATGTCCGGCTCATCCGCCCTGCTGTGCCGGTCATTCATTTAGCGATTCTCTTTGAGCTCCTCGGCCTGCTGATCCACGGTCTCGCGAGTCACTTGTGAATTCTCGATGTTCGCGTTTCCGTAGGCAAAACTACGCCGTTGCTCTTCCTGCTCCGCCGCTGTCAGCGGACGGTATCTAGCGGCTTCGAGGATCTCCTCAAGTTCGTTGCTCATAGGTTTTGTATATACAAAAGTGTACACGCCGCGAGGGCCGTAGGCCTAACTGCGGTAATCCGCGTTCAGCGACACGTAGTCGTGCCCGAGGTCGCTCGAGAGGATGACGGTGCGCGCGGTGCCGGTGCCGAGGTCGACGCGCAACGGGACGCGTTCTCGCGCGAACACACGGG
>DATELS010000003.1:0-5568 GCA_035276365.1 Thermoanaerobaculia bacterium | reverse complement strand
TGCCTCCAAACGAATCTGCGCGAATGCACTCGCACCGGGCTTCAACGCTTTCTCCGTTTCGTCGACGAAGCGGATCGTGCCGAGGAGTTCCGCGGAGAGATGGTGAAAGCGGATGCGCGTCTGATCGTTCAACGCTTTCGCATCATTGAGCAGATCGAGTCGCACCGTGATCACGGATGAAGGTCGCAGCGTGTCCGGATGCAGCACCTGCTGTCCGCGGCGCAAATCCTCGAGCGCGATGTCGGCGAGGTTCATCGACGTGCGCTCACCCGCCGACGCTTCATCGCGCGGCGTTCCGTGCACTTGAATCGCGCGCGCGCGGCTGCGTCGTCCGCCCGGCAGCACCTCCACTTCGTCTTCGACGCGCACGCGGCCCGCGTACGTCGTGCCGGTGATGACGGAGCCGAAGCCTTTCATCGTGAACACGCGATCGATGGGCAGGCGGAACACGCGCGTCGTCGCATCGCGATCGTCGACCGACGCCACGGATTGCAGGATCGCGGCGCGCAAGTCATCGAGTCCCGCGCCCGTCGTACTGCTCACCGGCACGACCGGTTTTCCTTCGAGAAAACTGCCCGCGACCAGCTCTTCGATCTCGAGTCGCACGAGCTCGAGGATGTCGCGATCGACGAGATCGCTCTTCGTGATCGCGACGAGACCGGTGGGGATGCCGAGGAGGCGACAGATGGCGAAGTGCTCGCGGGTCTGCGGCTTGATCGACTCGTCCGCGGCCACGACGAGCAGCGCGCTGTCGATGCCGCCGATGCCGGCGAGCATGTTCTTCACGAAGCGCTCGTGCCCCGGCACGTCGACGAATCCGATCTGCATGTCGTCGGTGAGCCAGCTCGCGAAGCCGAGGTCGATCGTGATCCCGCGCCGCTTTTCTTCGGGCAGACGATCGGTGTCGATGCCGGTCAACGCGCGCACGAGCGACGTCTTGCCGTGGTCGATGTGGCCCGCCGTGCCGACCACGCGTTTCTTGCGAGTCATTGGCGGGAGTCTATCCTTAGAGCATTCATCCTTGAGGGAGGCTGCGATGGCGCTCATCGTCCGTGCATTTCCGGTCCGAAATCGAGAGGGAGTGGATGCGTTCGTGCGGGAGGTGAAGGAGCGCGGCGAGGAGGCGCGCGCGTTCTATCAGCGCTTCGGCGTGCGTCGCGAGGGCTGGTTCTACCAGCAGGCGCAGGACGGCGCGTTCGTCATCGGCGTGACCGACATCGCGGATCCGGTCGAGCCGAAGGCCGAGGAGTACGCCGCGGAGGAGGAAGGCTTCGCGGCCTGGTTCAAGTCGCGCGTCTACGCGCTCTCCGGTGTCGACCCCGACACCGCTCCCCTCGGGGCCGTCACGGAGCAGGTGCACGCGTCGAAGACAGGACCGCTCGCGCGTGGTGCAACGCTGATCGTGCGTGCGTATCCGATTCGCAACCGCGAGGCGCTCCTCGACTTCGCGCGGGAGCTGCGGGAGAAGCCGCGCGACGCGCGCGGGTTTTACGAGCGCCACGGCGTCGAGGAGTCGTGGTTCGTGCAGGACATCGGCGGCGCTCCGATGGCGATCGCGGTCGCGTCGACGGACGATCCGGATCGCGCCGCGCGCACGTTCGCGGAGTCGCAGGATCCGTTCGACGTCTGGTTCAAGCAGCGCGTGATCGAAGTGTCGGGCGTTGATCCCAACGTGACGCCGCTCGGTCCTCCGAGCGAGCAGATCTTCGACTTCGAAGAGTGACGTCTACGCGACGCGGTCGCCGTACACCTCTTTGAGTTGCGGTGGCAGCGTCGCGTCCTGTCCGAGTGCGTCCTTCAAGTCGCCCGCGTTCACGATCGCCTGTCCGCGGAAGTGGTTGTTCGTCACGACGTACGTGTCCTGGTTGCGCGCCATGTTCTCGATGCGCGTCACCCACGGCTCGAGCTCTTTCTCCGAGTAGAGATAGTTGTAGCGCTCCCACGACTCCTTGTGCGCGAACCACTTCTCGTAGTTGCGTCCGTGGAAGCGCGCGTACGCGACGGGACCCGTCACCGTGTCGCTCGGCTTCACGGAGTCGCTGAAGAGCGGCTGGTCGACATTCACCCAGCCCACGTTGTGCTCATTGAGGAACGCGAAGAACTCGTCGTTCTGAAACGTCGCGTGACGCACCTCCAGCGCCTTCGGATATTTCTCGAACGCGTTGAAGAGCGCGACGAGTTTCTCGCGCGACTCCGGCGAGTTCTTGAAGCTCCACGGGAACTGCAAAAGGATCGCGCCGAGGCGGTTCGCGTCCATGAGAGGGTCGAGGTAATTGCGAAACGCCTTCACGTCGTCCTTCGCCAGCGCCGCCTCTTCGTGCGTGAAGCCGCGGAAGATTTTCGTCGTGAACTTGAAGTCGCGGTTCGCGGCGATGCGGCGCACCCAGCTCTTCGCGTGCGTCGGCGGCGGGATGCGATAGAACGGCGAGTTGATCTCGATCGTGTCGAAGAACGCGGAGAGGTAGCCGAGCGGATCGAACTTCGATCCGTGGGGCGGGTAGACGACTTTCTCCCAGTCGGTGTAGCTCCAACCGGCGGGTCCGATGCGAATCTTGTGAGCGGTTTCCAAGGTCAAGTCCTTGACTGGAGCTTATTTGCAGTTACGGCATTGCGCGTTGCCTTCCCTGAGAAAACTATGCTAAAACGCCTGCCATCGGGATCATTGCGAAGACCTCACATCGGACATGGCGTTCGTCTGGGGGAATCGTGTTGCATTCCGAGTTCGGAAGGGGGCGATTCTCCAGGTAGTAGGTACAACCCAAATGGCGGGGGCAGGGTCGCGGCCCCCCGCACGTGTCACCGCTGCGGCACTTTTCACTGCATCAACCATTAGGAGATCAAGGTTTCATGGACACTTTCAACGATAAGTCCCTCAACTGCGCTGACTGCGGCCAGGAGTTTATCTTCAGCCGGAACGAACAGGCGTTTTACGCGGAGCGCGGATTCACGAACGAGCCGAAGCGCTGCAAGAACTGCCGCGACAAGCGGAAGACGGCGCGCGACGGCAATGGTGGTGGTGAAGGGCGCACGCGCCAGATGGTCAGCGTGACGTGCGACAGTTGCGGAATCCCGACCGAGGTTCCGTTCACTCCTGTCAGTGGAAAGCCGGTGTACTGCCGCGATTGCTACAACCAGCGCCGCTCGAACAGCCGCCCCTCGAGCTGGGCCTGATTTCGTTTTCGTTACCTTCCATCACGGCCGGCGAGCGCTTCGCCGGCCGTTGTGTTTTTGGCGCTAGAAGTTAGAATCCCCGCGGTTTGAGCCTCCCGCACTCCCGCCCTCTCGATTCCATCCTCGACGTCATCGGCAACACGCCGATGCTGCGTCTCCATCGCATCGCCGGTCCTGACGACGCCGAGATCTTCGTCAAGCTGGAACTGCTCAATCCCGGCTTCTCCGTCAAAGACCGCATCGGCGTCGGCATGATCGCGCGTGCGGAGCGCGACGGTCTGCTCAAGCCGGGCGGCACGATCATCGAGCCGACCGCGGGCAACACCGGCGTCGGCCTCGCACTCGCGGGCGTGCAGAAAGGCTATCGCGTGATTCTCTGCGTGCCGGAGAACTTCTCGATGGAGAAGCGCGAAGTCATGAAGGCGCTCGGCGGTGAAGTCATCCTCACGCCGAAGGACGGCGGGATGAAAGCCGCGATCGCGAAGGCGCAGCAGCTCGCGAACGAGATCGAAGGCGCGTACGTGCCGCAGCAGTTCGCCAATCCGTACAACACCGAGTCGCACTACGACACCACCGGTCCGGAGATTTGGGAGCAGATGGACGGCCGCGTCGACGCGTGGGTCGCGGGCGCGGGCACGGGCGGCACGTTCACCGGCGTCGCGAAGTATCTGCGCGAACGCAATCCGAACGTCGAGTGTTATGTCGTCGAGCCGCAGGGCTCGATTCTGAAGGGCGGAGAGGCGGGACCGCACGAGGTCGAAGGCATCGGCGCCTCGAGCTTCATCCCGCCGGTGCTCGACATGTCCCTCGCGAATGATGTGATCCGCGTCGATGACGATCCGGCGTTCGACATGGTCGCGCGCCTCGCGAAAGAAGAAGGCGTTCTCGGCGCCTCCTCCGCCGGCGCGAACGTCACCGCCGCGCTCGAAGTCGCGCAACGCCTCGGCCGCGGCAAGCGCGTCGTGACGCTGATCCCCGACGCGTCGGAGCGCTACATGTCGAAAGGCATCTACACGCGGTGGAAGAAAGAACCGGATTGAGGATTGAGAATTGAGAATTGAGGATCGGAGAAACCGGCGCTCTGATCCTCAATCCTCAATCCCCAATCCTCAATCCCGAGCGAAGCGAGGCACACATGGGTTTCTCCACCGATTGCATTCACGCGGGACAGGAGCCGGAGCCGCAGACCGGCGCCGTCACCGTTCCCATCTTCCAGACCTCCACCTACGTGCAGCCGGAGCTCGGACGCCACAAGGGCTACGAGTACGCGCGCACGAAGAATCCGACGCGCTCCGCCCTCGAGGCGAACCTCGCCGCGCTCGAAGGCGCCAAGTACGCGCACTGCTTCGCGTCGGGGATGTCGGCGACGGACACCGTCTTCCGCATGCTGAAGTCCGGCGATCACGTGGTTGCGGGCGAGAACATGTACGGCGGCTCGTACCGCCTCTTCAGCCGCGTCCTGGAAAAGTACGGACTCGAGTTCACGTACGTCGACACGTCCGACGTCGACGCCGTACGCGCCGCGCTGCGTCCGAACACGCGCATCGTGTTTCTGGAGACGCCGACGAATCCGATGATGACGATCACGGATCTCGCGGCTTGCTCGGCGGTCGCGCACGAGGCGGGCGCGCTAGTCGTCGTCGACAACACGTTCTGCTCGCCGTACATCCAGCGCCCGATCGAGCTCGGCGCGGACATCGTCGTGCACTCGACGACGAAGTTTCTCAACGGGCACTCGGATTCAGTCGGCGGCGTCGTGATCTCGAATTCGGATGCGATCGCGGAGCAGATCGGCTTTCTGCAGAACGCGGTCGGCGCGATTCTCTCGCCGATGGATTCCTGGCTCGTGCTGCGCGGCGTGAAGACGCTCGCGGTGCGCATGAAGCAGCACGAGGCGAACGGCCGCGCGGTCGCGGAGCACCTCACGAAGCAGGCGAAGGTGAAGAAGGTGTACTACCCCGGCCTGCCCGATCATCCGCAGCACGAGCTCGCGAAGCGTCAGATGCGCGGCTTCGGCGCGCTGATCTCCTTCGAGCTCGGCTCATACGAGAACGCGAAGCAGTTCCTCGATCGCGTCCGCCTCTGCTCGTTGGGTGAGTCGCTCGGCGGCGTCGAGACACTGATCTCGCATCCGGAGAGCATGACCCACGCGTCCGTTCCCATCGAGACGCGCACGCGCCTCGGCATCACGCCCGGTCTCGTGCGCATCAGCGTGGGGATCGAGGATGTGGAAGACCTGATCGCGGATTTGGATCAGGCGTTCGGCTGAGACGCCGTCTATGCCAGAGCCGGCGCCGGCACCGCGACGCCCGCGGCCGGCGCGCATGCGGCGCAGGCAGCCTTCTGCGCATCGGCGCGCGCGAGCATCGCGCGCAGCGAGTTGTGGCAGGAGCCGCA
>DATELS010000002.1:0-4481 GCA_035276365.1 Thermoanaerobaculia bacterium | reverse complement strand
CGGTGAGGATGTTCCCCACCAGCATGTCCTTCAAATGCTCCGTCCCCTCGGGTGCCTTCGACATCGCCAGAATCGCCGCGGCCGCGGAGACCGCGTAGACGATGCCGATGATCGCCTCCTGCGGAATCCGCGACTCGTGTTTGTGCGTGCGCGTCAGCGCGAAGATCGCCGCCCCGGCAATGGTGAAGCCGAGGGACCAGAAGTACGTGACCGAGTCATGCACGTCGTGGCCGTTGAGCGTGGCGACGGTCGCGCCGAGCGCCGCGATCTGCGCGAGCGAGAGGTCGACGAAGATCACTCCGCGCTCGACGACGTGCAGGCCGAGGTACGCGTGAATGCCGGTCAGGATCAGACCGGCGATGAACGGAGGAGCGAGAAATGCGAGCAGTTCCATCGGTTACTTCAGCGCCTTCACGAGATTCGCGACGTTGGTGTCGAAGAGTTGGAAGTAGTCGTCGGTGCCGGTCTTCGCGCCGCCGACCGACGGATAGATGACGACGAGGTTCGCGCCGGTGCGCTCGGCGATCGACTGCGGCGTCTTCTTGTCGAAGTACGGCTCCATGATGATCGCCTTCACCTTCTCGTCCTTCATCTTCCCGATGAGCGCGAACGTGTGCGAGGGCGACGGCGGCACCCCCGGCTTCGGCTCGACGTAGTCGATGATGTTCAGACCGTAGCGGCGCGCGAAGTTCGGCCAGGAGTTGTGATACGCGACGATCTTCGCCCCGCGATACGGCGCGAGCGCGGCGCGCCAGCGCTTGTCCGCCTCGTTGATGCGCTGCTTGAACGTGTTGAGGTTCTTCTGGAACGCGGCCGCGTTCGCGGGCTGCATCTCCTCGAGTTTCTTCTCGATCTGGATGGCCATGCGCACCGCGTTCGCGGGATCGAGCCAGTAGTGCGGATTACCGAGCGGATGGACGTCGCCCATCGAGCGATTCACCGCGCCGTTCGGACGATCGAAGATCTCGACGCCGCGCGAGACGTCGAGGTAGCCCGCGCCGCCCGGCTGGATCTTCGCGTTGCGGCTTTGATCGATGAGCGGCGGCAGCCAGCCGATCTCGAGATCGAGTCCGATGACTTCGAGCAGGTCCGCGCTCTTGAGGAGCAGCAGGAAGCTCGGCTTCGGCTCGACGAAGTGCGGATCCTGATAGCCGCGCGCGATCGACGTGACGGTGACGAGGTCGCCGCCGACTTCGTGCGTCAGCGACGCGAGGTCCTGCGTCGTCGTGACGATGTTGAGCTTCGCCGCGGCGAAGAGGTTCGTCGCGAACAGCGTAAGTGCGAGTGCGAGGACGATTCGTTTCATGCTGAGGTCTCCTAGAACGTGTGCGCGCCGTGCGCGCCGATGGCGAACTGCAGTTGCAGCAGCAGCTCGTTGAAAGTCGGTCCGGTGCCGAGTCGCGTGCGGCGGAATTGCCCGCGGATCTGGCTGAACTCGGACGGCCAGAAGGTGAGAGTGCCGGAGATGCCGCGGTCGTTCGCGCGATCGAGGTCGACGACGCGATCGGCGGAATCGAAGCGCACGCCGGCAAACCAGCGCTGCGCGAATTGATAGTCGGCCGAGGCGTAGTAACCGTAGAGATTGCGATCGAAGTCGCCGCGACGATTCGCCAGTCCTTCGAAGCGGCCGATGAAGGAGTTGTAGATCGAGCGCGAGAGCGGTTTCCAGCGATAGGTGACGTCGACGCCGGCGAGCCGGTTGTGTCCGAGGTCGAGGCCGTCTTCGTCGGGTGGAAGCGTGCCGCGCGCAAGGCTCGTCCCGACTTCGAGGTTGCTGTTCTCGGTGAGGTCGCGGAAGACTTTGAGGTGTGCGTTGTAGAAGAGATCGTTCTGATTCACGCGGCCGAACGCGCCGTCGACGTTGCCGCTGTACACCTCGCCCGTCGCTTCGACGAAGGTGTGGAACGGATTCGCGATGTCTTTGCTGACGGAGAGGCCGACGTCGGCGAGACCTTCGTCGCCGAGGAAGCGCGAGACCATGAGCGGCTGATCGACCCACGGGCGCGTGTGCGTGTGCCACGTGTTCGCCTTGCCGAAGGTCGCCTTCGTCTTGCCGGCTTTCGCGGTGAGGCCGAACGGCAGCGCGATGAACTGCGCGTAGCCTTCTTCGACGTCGACTTCCTCGGGCGTGATGGAGATGAAGAACTTGCCCTTCGCGTAGGGATCGATGAAGGCTTCGAGCGCGAGCTCGGCTTCATCGAGCTCCGCGGGCGCGCGCTCGTCGAGCGTGTTGACGTCGCCGGCGTGGCCGAGGAAGTTGCCGATGGCGGAGATGTCGGGGTTGAGGGCCTTCGACGCGCCAGCCGAGACTTGGTTTTCGACGGGCTTGATATCCGTCAGCGCGGGCGAGCTGGGCTCCGCCGCAGCCTCGGTCGGCGCAGGTGGCGGCGTCGACGGAGTCTGCATGACGTCGACGTTCGTCAGATCGTCGGCCGGCGCGGCCGCGGGTTTGAGCTGCTGCAGCTCCTGCCGAATCTCTTCTGCCTGCTTCAAGAGTTGGTCGAGCTTCTGTTCGAGCGCGGTGATGCGCTCGTCCTGTGTCGGTGTTTGCGCGAGCGCCATGGGCGCCGCGAGCATTGCGCACAACAGCGCGCATGCAACGGGACCACGAATGGTCATGGGAAACCTCCTTCGATGCGAAACGGCCAGCGGAACGGCGTTTCAGCAGGAGGGAGGACCGCGCGACGCGACACTGCGCGCGAAGGCGAACGGCGTCACGCGCTCGTCGCGCGAGGTGAGGACGTGCTCGTACGGTGGAACGGAGAGCGCGACCGGAGCTGCGGTGGTGATGACCGGCGCCGCCGCGGTGCAGCCCGCGCACGAGAGCGAGGCGCTCGTGTCGGAGGCGAGACCGTGATGGTGAATCGCGACCTGTCCGATGCTCAGAAACGCGAGCAGCAGGTACGCGGAGAGTTGGAAACGGCGCGGCACGACGATGTCAAGCATACTCGGAGCGAGGACAATTCCCACGGCGGGAATGCGCGTTTGTTTTCACGTTCGGCACTGAACCCGCAGGACAGAACCGCCGAGGAATAGTTTCCCGGCGGACTCGACTTTCAGTGCAACGTTAGGAGATCCACTCGAATGGCAGAATCCAACTCCGTACGCCAGCTCACCGACAACGAATTCGACGGCGTCGTCAACGCCGGCACGCCCGTGTTCGTCGACTTCTGGGCGCCGTGGTGCGGCCCGTGCCGCATCGTCGGCCCGATCGTGGAAGAGCTCGCGCCGACCTATCAGGGCAAGGCCGTGATCGCGAAGATGAACGTCGACGACAACCCGGTGGTCGCGCAGCGCTTCGGCGTGACGTCGATCCCGACGATGATGATGTTCAAGAACGGCAAGCTCGTCGATCGCATGGTCGGCGCCGCGCCGAAGGCGATGCTGCAGAGCTTCATCGACAAGAACATTTCGTAACGAATGTTGTTGGTTGCTGGTGGCTGGTTGTCTGTGGATTCTCGCGCAAATCCACAAGCAACCAGTCACCAGCAACCAGTCACACATCCATCCCGTAATCCGACCTGCATAACGTCTCCACGCCGTTCTCAGTGACGACGAACGTGTCTTCGATGCGCACGCCAAGCTTGCGCTCGGGAAAGTACAAGCCGGGCTCGATGGTGACGATGTCGCCCACTTCGATCTCGTCTTGATTCGACGGCATGAGCGCGAACGATGGCTTCTCGTGCACTTCGAGGCCGACGCCGTGGCCGAGCGAATGGACGTAGCCCTCGAGCGTGGCGGGATGCGAGCGCGTGGTCGCGTAGCCCTTGGCCTCGAAGAAGTCGCACACCAGCGCCTGATAAGACGAGGCAAGCGTGCCGGGACGCATCGCGTCGCGCGCGCGGGTAAACGCCTCGAGCACGTCGGCGTGCAAGCGACGTAGCTCTTCCGGCGCGTCGCCGACGCAGAACGTGCGCGTGAAGTCAAAAAAATAACCGCTGCTCTTGTCCGCGGGAAAGATGTCGAGGACGATCGGCACGCCCGCGCGAATCTTCGCGCTCGCGTCGCCGCGCGAGTGCGGTACGCCGGCGTCGCGTCCCTGCGAGAGGATCGTCTCGTGATCCTCGATCATGCCCAGGCGTGCGATCTCGGAGGAGACGAAGCGTTTGAGGTCGCCGAGGGTGAGGCGTTGCCAGTCGCGGAGCATGGCGCGAACGCCGTCGACGACTTGCTCCGTGCGCGCGCCGACGGAGCGGATCGCGTCGATCTCCCAATCCTCTTTGCGCTTGCGCGCGAGCTGGATGAGGTCTTCGCCGTTCGAGCGAAAGACGCGGCGTCCGCGTCGCTCGAGCGACTCGATGATGCCGAGGTAGAGCTGCACCGGGACGTTGCCGAAGATGGCGAGGGAAGGACCGGCGTCGAGCACGGTGAGAATGCTGTCGTAGAGCGCGGCGTAGGCGTCCGAGGTGTGCGCGGCCTCGCGAAGGAGGCGGTCGTAGCCGAACTCCTCGACGAGCCGCACCTCCAGTCCCGTCGCCGCG
>DATELS010000001.1:0-8072 GCA_035276365.1 Thermoanaerobaculia bacterium | reverse complement strand
CGGGCGCGGTGAAGATGTCGGAGAGATACATCGACAGCGGATCGGACGTCTTCGCGCCGATCGGGAACGCCGTCTCCGGCGTCGTCGGCGTGATCAGAAAATCGAACGCGCGGAATGCCTCCGCGAACTCGTGGCGCAGCTTCGCGCGCACGCGCTGCGCGCGGCCGTAGTACGCGTCGTAGTAGCCGGACGAGAGCGCGAACGTGCCGAGCATGATGCGGCGCTTCACTTCCTCGCCGAAGCCTTCGCCGCGCGAGTCGAAGTAGACGTCGTCGAGCGTGCGCGCGCGCGTGCTGCGATGGCCGTAGCGAATGCCGTCGAAGCGCGAGAGGTTCGCGCTCGCCTCCGCGTTCGCGACGATGTAGTAGATCGCGATCGCGGCGCCGATCGACGGCACGCTCGCCTCTTCGACGATCGCGCCGCCGGCGCGCAGCACGGCGACCGCGGCGTCGAAGTTCGCGCGCACTTCGCCTTCGAGCATCGCGACTGCCTCGCGCACGATCCCGAAGCGCAAGCCCTTTACACCCGCGTCGAGATCGCGCGTGTAGTCGGGCACCGGCTCCGGGCTCGACGTCGAGTCGAGCGGATCGTGACCGGCGACGATGCCGAGGACTTCGGCGCAGTCGCGCACGGTCTTCGTGACGATGCCGATCTGATCGAGTCCCGACGCGAACGCGACGAGTCCCCAGCGGCTGATGCGGCCGTACGTGGGCTTGAGTCCCACGACACCGCACAGCGCCGCGGGCTGCCGCACCGAGCCTCCCGTCTCCGAGCCCAATGCGACCGGCACGAGACGCGCGGCGACCGCGGCGGCGGAACCGCCCGAGGAGCCGCCGGGCACGCGCGACGGATCCCACGGATTGCGCGCCGGACCGAATGCGGAGTGCTCGTTCGACGAGCCCATCGCGAATTCATCGCAGTTCGTTTTGCCCGCGATCGACGCGCCGCGCGCGCGCAGCCGCGCGATCGCGGTCGCATCGAACGGCGAGCGGAAGTTCTTCAGGATCTTCGAGCCGCAAGTCGCGGGCAGATCGCTCGTGACGATGTTGTCTTTGATCGCGACCGGCAGCGCGCCCGCGGGCGCGTCCGCGTTCACGTGCAGAAACACGTTCAGCGTCGCGTTGTGCTGCTCGATCGCGTGCAGGCACGCGTCGACGTATTCGCGCGGCGAGACCGCGACGCGCGCCTCCGTCCACGGCAGCTCGAGCACATCAGTCACCGCCGATCACCTTCGGCACGACGAAGAATCCGTCGCGCCACGCCGGCGCGTTGGCGGCGACGAGCTCGCGATCGATGCCCGGTCGCGGCTCGTCCTCGCGGAACGGCGTCACCGTCGCGTCGCGCTCCTCGAATCCCTCGACGTCGATCTCGCGGAGCTGATCGATGTACGTCAGGATCTTCGTCATCTCCGACGCCATGCGGTCGAGTCCCGCGTCGTCGAACTCGAGGTGCGCCAGCTCCGCGATGCGGCGCGCTTCGTCGCGATCGATGTTCATGCGCGCGAGACTATCTCACAGCCAGCCGAGGCGCTTCGTCGCGCCATAAATGAGGTAGATGCCGAGGACGACGACGAAGACGCCGAAGGCGAGGCGCAACTGCGGACCGGCCATGCGATTCGCGGCGATCGCACCGAGCCAGCCGCCGGCGAGGACGCCGATCGCGACGAACACCGCGGCGCGCACGTTCACGTTGCCGTGGCGGTAATACTCGAACGCGGCGGCGAGGCCGATCGGCGGCAGCAGCACCGCGAGGCTCGTGCCGGTCGCGGTGTGCTGCCGGAATCCGGCGAGATAAATCAGGGCGGGGACGATGACGACCCCGCCGCCGATGCCGAAGAGTCCCGAGAGAATCCCGGCGAACAGCCCGATGAGAAGAAGCAGGAGCAGGGATGGTTGCGCCATGCGCCGATCATAGCCGTCACTTCCAGCACACGCTCGTGTCGCGCGGATCGGTGGAGTTGCCGGGAAGCTGGTCGAACGGCACGAACGCCGCAGGATTCGCGGAGCGCTTGCGCACCGCCTCCGAGTAATCCGCGAGCGCGCGATTCATCGCGTGCAGGCGATCGAGCGAGTTTTTCTCCTGCAGCGGCCGCGTCACGATCCCCGACTCGTACACCTCCGCGCGACTGTACGGCTGGCCGGAGACGATGCGTCCGACGAGCAGTTGCTTGAGCGGCTCGCCGCGCGGGAGATCGGGAGGCAGCAGCTCCGGATTGGCGAGCCAGCCGCGCGCACGCGCGATGCCGTTGCCGAACAGGATCAGCTCATCGAACGTGTTGTTCAGCGCGACGTAATCGCGCAGCGGAAGCGGCGCGTCGCCGGTGCCCGTCTCCTGCACGTGTCCCGCGAGGTGCGGACTGTTCGCGCACGAGTTGCCGAACGACAGCGCGTACTGGCCCGCGCTCTTCTCGTACATGTACGTGCCGTCATCGCCGCCGCCCGGAGGCGTCGGCGCGTCGTCGCCGCAGTACGTCGCGTGCGACGACGTGTCCTGCAGCACGTGCAGGTAATGGCCGAAGCGCGCGAGCTGTACCGGCACCGGCTCCGCGTCCGGCGACTTCCACAGCGTCCCGGTCGTGCGCTTCTTGTCGTTCAGCCACGACTCGAGCTCTTCGTAGTACGTCACGTTGTTGCCCTTCTGCGGGAAGTTCAGCACCTTGCGTCCCGCGGGCACGTCGATCGTCACGCCGAAGTCCGCCTTCGGAATCATCGGCACGCGTCCGTTGATGTTGCCCTCGAGGCAGCCCGTGTCGTCCGCGTTCGTCAGGCCGACCGTGCACAGCACGCCGGGCGCGCTCGATCCGCGCATCGCCCAGTCGCGAAAGTTCGCGAGCGTCTTCTGATACACGTCGTCGATGTGGATCGGATAGCCGGGCTGCGGATAGTGCAGTGGATAGAGCGACTGCACGCCGCCCGCGCCGTGCACGTCCGTCCCCTGCGCGTTCGGCGAGTACGAGACGACGTAGTGATCGAGCGGGCCGTCCGTGCTCGTGTTCGTGCGCTGGAAGCCGTTGTAGTACGCGGTGATGTAGTTGTGTCCCGAGTTCGGCTTCGTCTGCAGCGTGGTCTGGTGCAGGATCGCGTTCTCGTTCGACGCCTGCACGCCGCACTGATCGATGGGCACGTACTGCGCGTAGTCCGTGACCTCGTTGTATGCCGCGATCCAGTACGCGACGTCCGCGCGATAGCCGAGGGCCTGCGCGAGAAAGTACGTCGAGTCCATGTGGATCATGCTGCGTCCCGGCTTGATCGTCACGAACTGGATCGTCTGCTGCGGACACGAGCGGTTCGGCTTCTCGACGGGACACGTCGGCTGCAGACACCAACTGAGCTTGCCGTCCGACGACTTGCGCGGGAGGCAGAGGTCCTCGAGGAACGCGTACGCGGGAGCGGTCGTGAGGACGAGGCTGACGAGAAGGACGTACGTCCAGCGGTATTTCATTCTCTCTCTCCTTCAGGAGAGAGGATACAGCAGACGCGGCAGCAGGGTTACGCCGCGATCGCCGCGATCAGCGTCTCCACCGTGTACGGCTTGAGGAGGCACGGCGGGTGCGGCGGCGGCAGCGATTCCTCGAGCGCGGCGACGTCGCCGTGGCCGGTCGAGAAGATGACGCGCAGCTCCGGCCAGCGCTTCGCGATGCGCACGTACAGCTCGAGGCCGTCGATGTCGGGCAGGCCGACGTCGAGCACGATGACCTCCGGCGCGAAACGCGGGATCACGTTCAGCGCGTCGCTCCCCGTCATCGCCAGCTCGACGTGGAAGCCCTTGTCCTCGAGCAGCGCGATCATGCCTTCCGCGACGAGCGCGTCGTCCTCGACGAGGAGGATGCGGCACTGCGGCGCGTCGACCGTCGCCAGCGACTCGTCTCCCGTCAGCAGCTCGCCCGCCTCCGACACCGCGATCGGCAGGAAGAGGTGGAACGTCGTGCCGGCGCCGACGCGGCTCTCGACGAACATCTCGCCGCCGTGGCGCGCGACGATCTGCTGCGCGACCGCGAGTCCGAGTCCGGTGCCCTTCGACGTCTTCGTCGTGAACAGCGGCTCGAAGATCTTCGGCAGCACCGAGTCGGGGATGCCGCCGCCGTTGTCGGTGAAGCGGATGTGCGCGTAACGCTCGGAATCGCGCACGATGCCGAACGAGAACGCGCCGTCGCCTTCCACCGTCCCCGCCTCGATGCGCACCGACGTCGCGCCGGCGTCGCGCGCGTTGATCGCGAGATTCGTCAGCACCTGATTGAGCTGCGCGGTGTCGGCGTCGATCGTCAATCCTCCCGGCGCGACGATCGCCATCCGCACTTCGGCTCCGACCAATGACCGCAGCTCGGTCTCGAGATCGACGAGCCAGCTCCGCACGGCGACCGCGCGCAACGTCGGCTCGACGGGACGCGTGTAGCGCAGGATCTGCTCGCTGATGCGCTTGCCACGGTTCACGGAGCGCGTCATCTGCATCGTCGCGTGCGCGACGCCGGCGTCGGTCGCCTTGCGGCGGATGAGATCGACGAACGGCTGAATGCCCATCAGCACGTTGTTGAACTCGTGCGACACCGTCGCGGCGAGACGTCCGAGGCTGGCGAGGCGGTTCGCCTGCTCGAGTTGCGACTCCAGGCGGCGGCGATCGGTGATGTCGCGGCAGTTCACGACGACCTTGCCGTCGCCGAACATCGCACCGATCGACTCGACCTCGCGACGCGCGCCCGTGGCGTCGCGGAACGGCAGCGTCGCCGCGTGGCGTCCGCGCTCGCGCACTTCCGCGAGAAACGCCGCGCCTTCTTCGGAGCTCTGCAGAAAATCGCCGAGATTGCGGCCGTGCATGACGACGGCATCGAAGCCGAGCGTGCGCTCGATCGAGGGGCTGCCGTAGTCGATCGTGTCGTCGCTGCCGACGACGAGAATCATGTCCGCCGCGTTCTCGATCAGCGACCGGAAGTGCTCCTCGCTGCGGCGCAGCTCCGCCTGATGTCTGCGGAGATTGTCCGTGCGCCTGCGATACACGAGCAGGATGAGCAGCGCGGCGATCATCACTGCCGAGACCTTGAACGACGTCTCTTCGTAGAAGCGCGGCTCGATCTTCACCTGCGACCACGCCTGCGCCGTCCGCCCCTCCGCGGTCGTCGCCTGCACGATGAAGCGATACGTGCCCGGTCCGATGTTCGTGTAGTACGCGTTGCGGCGCGTGCCGACGTCGTTCCACTTCTCGTCGAAGCCTTCGAGCTTGTAGCGGAAGCTAATGGACTCCGGCGCGTCGAACGTCGGCGCGGTGTACGCGATCTCGACGCGGCGCTGCCCGTCCGTGTCGACGAGCGTCTGCTCGACGCGCACGCGCGGCGGATCGACGCGCACCTGCAGGCGCTCCGGATCGACGACGACGAGACCGCGCGTCGTCGGGAACCACAGCCGTCCGTCCGCCGCGCGGAAGCCGACGCGATCGAGACCGCCCGTGAAGTCGCTCGACTTCAATCCGTCCGCCTTGCGGAACACGGTGATCGGCATGTGCTGAATGCGTCCGGTGTCGAAGAGATCGAGCGCGGAGCGGCGCACGGTGAAGAGGCCGTGACTCGTCGGCAGCCAGAGGTTGCCGTCGCCATCCTGCACGACGCCGTACAGCGAGTCGGTGAGCAGTCCATCCGCGGCGTGATACACGTGCACGCGGCCGTCGCGGATGCGCGCGAGACCGTCGCTCGTCGCGATCCACACCGAGCCGTCTTTCTCATCGATCGAGATCGAGCTCAGTCGCGGCGCGAGCAGACCGTCTTCGCGGCCGAAGCGCGTGGCGTGGCGATCGACGACGTGTTCGACCGTGTGCGGCTTGAGCAGCCACAGCGATCCGTCGGCCGCTTCGCGCACGCCGAGGATCACGCCGCTCGAGATGCCGTCGCGTTGCGAGAGGCGCGTCACCGTCTCGCCCGCGACGCGGAACAAGCCGTCGCTCGTGCTGACGAAGAGACTGCCGTCGCGCGCGGGTGTGACCGCGAACGTGCGCATGCCGGTGAGACCGTCGCGCGAGCTGAACGTGCGCGCGACGCGCATGCCGTCCATGCGATGCAGCGCGCCGTCGACGGCGATCCACATCACGCCCGCGCGATCGGCGACGATCGCGGATATGCTGTTCGAGTAGAGACCATTCGCGGTGGTGATGCGCGTCAGTGAGTTGCCGTCGAGACGATTCACGCCACCGCCGTTCGTCGAGAACCACACGCTGCCGTCCGGCGCATCGACGAGCGGCAGGATCCACTCGCCCGTGAGCGGCCGCGGCGGAACGACGGTAGTGACGCGTCCTTCCTTCATCACAAAGACGCCGCCGCCGGTCGTGCCCGCCCAGAGATTTCCTTCGAGGTCTTCGAAGACCAGCATGACGGAGTTGCTCGTCAGCCCGTCCTCCTCGGTGAACTGCGCGGTCGCGCCATTCGCGTAACGGAGGATGCCGCCGCCGATCGTGCCCATCCACAGGCTGTCGTTCGCGCCTTCGAGGATCGACGCGATGGGATGGCTGTGCGGCGCGCGATAGATCTCGACGAAGCGATCGCCTTCGAGTCGTGCGACCGTGCCGTCTTCATTGCCCGCGAGCAATCCGCGCGACGTCCACCGCAGCGACGTCACGTTCACGCTGCTCAGTCCCTCCTGCGTCGACCACGTGCGCGAGCCGCGCTCGTCGATGCGCACGATGCCCGGAGGAAGCGCGGCGTAGACGCCGTTCGCGTCCGCGGCGAGGGCGGCGAGCTTTCCGGTGGGATAGCCTTCCTGCTTGCTGAACAGCGCGTACTTGCCACCGTGCACGCGGACGATTCCGCCCGGCGCGCCGATCCATACCGCGCCGTCTCCCGACTGCGCGAAGTCCATGATGAATTTGAGGCGGATGGGAACGCGGCTGAAGCGCGTGCCGTCGTACGTCAGCGCGCCGGCGCCGTTCGTGCCGATCCACAGCGTGCCGTCGCGCGAGACGAAGAGCGAGAGGATCTCGTTCGTCTGCAGCGCGGGCGTGTTCGCGCGCGTGAAGATCGTGAAGCGCACGCCGTCGAAGCGCGCCAGGCCGTGCTCGGTGCCGATCCAGAGATAGCCATCCGGCGTCTGCGCGATCGCGGAGATGCTGTCGACCGGCAGTCCCGACGTATCGCGCCACGCGGCCGTGACGTACTGCGTCATCGCCTTCGTGGGATCGAGCCGGAACGGTTTGTCAGCGGCGGTCGCGACGGTGGCGGTGACGACGAAGAGGAGTGCGGCGAGGAGTCGGGGGCGGGTCATGGTGGCACCTGCCACGAAGGAACGCACACGCCGCGCGTTTGTTTCGCGATTTGGGAGTCGAGCGTGCGACGTTCGTCAGACGAGCGTGAAATCGCGACGAAGGTCAGCCATTGCGCACTAATTTTTCAAATCGGCCGCAGAGCTCGGCGTCGAATTGACTGCCCGCGGACGCGCGCAGTTTCGCGAGCGCGACATCCGGCGCCTCGGGTGTCTGGTAGCCGTCGGGATCGGTCATCGCGACGTACGCATCGCAGAGCTGCACGACGCGCGAGAGCAGCGGGATCTGTTCCGCGCGCAACGCGTTCGGATAGCCGAGGCCGTCGACGCGCTCGTGATGACAGAGGACCGCGCGCGCGATCTCCGCGCCGAGGATGGGCTCGACGAGCGCGGCACCGACGACGGGATGTTGTCGCAGCAGTCCGAGCTCTTCTTCGGTGAGATCGCGCTTGCGATAGAGATGCTCGTAGTCGAGCAGACGCATGCCGACGTCGTGCACGAGCGCCACGGTCTTCGCGTTCTCGATCTCCGCGGGTGTGAGCGCGAGAGCGCGCGCGAAGCGCTCCGTGAACGACGCTACCGCTTCGACGTGCCGACGCAGCTCCGGATACTTCGCGAAGTCGGGCTCGAGCAGTTTCTCCGCGACGCGCGCCTGCAACTCGTGTGTCGCGCGCCGCTCGATGGAGTGCTCGAGCACGAGCTGCATGTGCGCGTGCAGCACGGCCATGAGCTCGTGCGCGACGCGGTCAGGAGTCGCGGTGAAGGCGACGGTCAGATAGAGACCGCGCAGCGCGCCGACGGTCAGCGGCGCGGTGAAGACTTTCTCGATATCGGCGG